>NZ_JBIUWN010000109.1:0-1844 GCF_044743485.1 Pseudomonas sp. NPDC087614
GCAATCCAACACGAGAGCTCACCAATCGTCGGCTGCCGAAATGCAATAACTTGGCAAAATATGTGCCGACCAAATCCGCGCAGAGTATAGGGGCGGTTCTGCCCCTATTCAACTGTCAGGTAGTGATTTCCGACTGCTCGCTACATGAGGAAATGTTTCAGCGGATGTGTGCGAGCACACCTTGAAGCTCATCGAGGGAGTTGTAACCAATCACCAACTGCCCTTTCCCCTTCTTGCCGTGGCGAATCTGCACCGCAGAGCCTAGGCGCTCGGCCAGACGCTGTTCGAGGCGGGCGATATCCGGGTCGGGTTTGCTGGCTTCCACAGGCTCCGGTTTACCACTCAACCATTGGCGAACCAGCGCCTCGGTTTGGCGCACGGTGAGGCCGCGTGCGACAACATGTCGCGCCCCCTCCACCTGCTGATTGTCCGGCAGACCGAGCAAAGCACGGGCATGACCCATTTCCAGGTCACCGTGGGACAACATGGTCTTGATGACTTCCGGCAGTGCAATAAGTCGCAACAGGTTAGCCACAGTGACGCGAGACTTACCCACAGCCTCGGCGACTTGCTGCTGAGTCAGCTGGAATTCCTGCTGCAACCGTTGCAACGCGACCGCTTCCTCGATCGGATTGAGATCTTCACGCTGAATGTTCTCGATCAGCGCTATGGCGATCGCGGTTTCATCCGGTACGTCGCGAACCATCGCCGGGATGGTTTCCTGCCCGGCCTGCTGACTGGCGCGCCAGCGGCGTTCACCGGCGATGATTTCAAAGCGGCCGCCACCAATCGGACGAACCACGATCGGCTGCATCACGCCCTGTGCCTTGATCGACTGTGCCAACTCTTCGAGCGCCTGCGGGTCCATATCCCGGCGTGGCTGATACTTGCCACGCTGCAGCAGGTCCAGTGGCAGGTGCTGCAGTTCACGGGTATCCGCTTGCGCCGCTTGTTCTTCCAGCGCACCGACAGTCGGACCACTCAGCAGTGCATCCAGTCCACGTCCGAGACCTCGTTTCTTGACGGCCATGGGGATTCCTTAAGTTGCCTGAGCAGCGGCGATACGTGAATTTTTGCGCTGACGGCGAACCATTTCGCCCGCCAATGCCAGATAAGCCAATGCGCCGCGCGATTGCTTGTCGTAGGCCAGCGCCGGCATGCCGTAACTTGGCGCTTCAGCCAGACGAATGTTACGCGGGATCACCGTGTCGTAGAGTTGATCGCCGAAGTGCTCTTTGAGCTGCGCCGAAACGTCGTTCATCAGGCTCAGGCGCGGGTCGTACATGGTCCGCAGCAGGCCTTCGACTTTCAGGTTGGGATTGAGCAGTTCAGCGATGCGCTTGATGTTATCCACAAGGTCGCTCAAACCTTCCAGCGCAAAGTACTCGCACTGCATGGGGATAATCACGCCATCAGCAGCCACCAATGCGTTCAGTGTGAGCATCGACAGGGACGGCGGGCAGTCGATCAGAATGTAATCGTAGTTTTCACGGATCGGCGCCAGCGCGCTGCGCAGGCGGCTTTCCTTCATCTGCATTTCCAGCAGAACCACTTCAGCCGCGGTCAGGTCGCGGTTGGCCGGCAGCAGTTGATAACCGCCATGCTCGGAGTAGTGCATGGCCTGAGTCAGATCGCATTCGCCGATCAGCAGGTCATAGACCGAGTTTTCCAGGCCATGTTTATCCACACCGCTACCCATGGTGGCGTTGCCCTGTGGATCGAGATCGATCAACAGCACCCGGCGCTTGGTTGCGACCAGGGATGCTGCGAGGTTGATGCAGGTGGTGGTCTTGCGCTCACCAGCGTTCTGGTTCGGTTTGGCGAATACCGTAGCGATTCTTGCT
>NZ_JBIUWN010000109.1:1854-11068 GCF_044743485.1 Pseudomonas sp. NPDC087614
ATCATGCCGTGCGGCGCAGTATCAGCAGATGGCGTTGGCCTTGGCAACCGGGTACGGCCAAGGCGTGTTCGCTATCGAGTTTGAAGTCTGCCGGCAATGCTACCAGCTCATCGGCCGGATGAACGCCCTTCATTGCCAGCCAGCGTGTATCCGCGTCGCCCAGATGGCGAGTCCAGTTGGTGAAGTTCTCCATGCTGCTGAACGCCCGGGAAATAATCCCGTTGAAGGGTTGTGCTGGCTGCAGAGCTTCGACGCGACTGTGGATAACTTGGAGGTTATCCAGTTTCAATTCGAGTTTGACCTGGGTCAGGAAGCGGGTTTTCTTGCCGTTGCTGTCCAGACAGGTCACTTGCGAGTCTGGATACAGGATCGCCAACGGGATGCCCGGCATGCCGCCACCACTGCCAACATCGAGCCAGCGGCCGTTTTCGATGAACGACATCACACTCAGACTATCGAGCAGGTGGCGAGAAACCATTTCGTCAGGATCGCGAACAGCCGTGAGGTTGTAGGCCTGGTTCCACTTGATCAACAGGGCCAGATAACCCAGCAGCAATTCATGCTGGGTTTCACTGAGATTGACACCGAGCTCGCGGGCTCCTGTGGATAACTCTTCAGCGTGTTGCGAAGTGACCTTAGAACTCAAGCGCTTTGCTCCAACTGACGGCCCGCGCCGCGTTTTTTCAAATGAATCATCAACAGCGAAATCGCTGCCGGGGTCACGCCAGGGATACGCGAAGCCTGCCCAAGCGTCTCTGGACGAGTCGCGCCGAGCTTGCTCTGGATCTCCTTGGAGAGACCGGAAATGTTGGTGTAATCGATATCCACAGGCAGCTTCGTGTCTTCACTGGCGCGCAGACGGGCGATTTCGTCCTGTTGACGATCGATGTAACCGGCGTATTTGGTCTTGATTTCAACCTGTTCGGCAACCTGGGGGTCTTCGGCACCGTTGCCGGTCACTTCGACCAGACCAGCGTAGTCGATTTCCGGACGACTCAAGAGGTTGAGCAAGTTGTATTCGTGGGTCAGCGGTGTGCCGAATTTTTCCGCAATCGCATCGCCTTGCGGTGTACCCGGGCGAACCCAGGTGCTTTTCAGGCGCTGCTCTTCGAGTTCGATGCTTTCGCGTTTCTTGCAGAAGGCCGCCCAACGCGCGTCATCGACCAGACCCAGCTCGCGACCTTTTTCGGTCAGACGCAGGTCGGCATTGTCCTCGCGCAGGATCAGGCGGTACTCGGCCCGGGAAGTGAACATGCGGTACGGCTCTTGTGTGCCGAGGGTGATCAGGTCGTCGACCAACACGCCGATGTACGCTTCATCACGGCGCGGGCACCAGGGTTCTTTGCCTTTGGCACGCAAAGCGGCGTTGGCACCGGCAAGCAAACCTTGCGCACCGGCTTCTTCGTAACCGGTCGTGCCGTTGATTTGCCCGGCGAAGAACAGACCGCCGATGACTTTGGTTTCCAGGCTGTACTTCAGATCCCGCGGGTCGAAGTAGTCGTACTCGATCGCATAACCCGGACGCACGATGTGCGCGTTTTCCATGCCGCGGATCGATTGCACGATCTGCAATTGCACGTCGAACGGCAAGCTTGTGGATATCCCGTTCGGATACAGCTCATGGGTGGTCAAACCTTCCGGTTCGATAAACACCTGATGGCTTTCCTTGTCGGCAAAGCGGTGGATCTTGTCTTCGATCGACGGGCAATAACGCGGGCCGATGCCTTCGATTTCACCGGCAGCGGAATACATCGGCGAACGGTCGAGGTTCGCGGCAATGATTTCGTGGGTGCGGGCGTTAGTGTGAGTAATCCAGCAGCTCACTTGGCGTGGATGCTGTTCTTTGTTGCCCATGAACGACATCACAGGGATCGGCGTATCCCCTGGCTGCTCGGTCATCACCGAGAAATCCACAGACTTGCCGTCGATACGCGGTGGCGTACCGGTTTTCAATCGACCGACACGCAGTGGCAGTTCACGCAGACGGTGAGCCAGCGCGATGGACGGTGGATCACCGGCACGGCCGCCGGAAAAATTCTGCAACCCGATGTGGATAAGTCCGCCGAGGAATGTTCCGGTGGTCAACACCACGGAGTCTGCGAAGAAACGCAGACCCATTTGCGTAACAACACCGCGCACTTGTTCCTGCTCAACGATCAGGTCGTCGGCAGCCTGTTGAAATATCCACAGGTTCGGCTGGTTTTCCAGAATTTCGCGGACAGCGGCTTTGTAAAGAATGCGGTCCGCTTGTGCACGGGTTGCACGTACGGCCGGGCCTTTACGGCTGTTCAAAACGCGAAACTGGATGCCGCCTTTATCGGTAGCCATGGCCATCGCACCGCCGAGGGCGTCGATTTCCTTGACCAGATGGCTTTTGCCAATGCCACCGATAGCCGGGTTGCAACTCATGGCGCCGAGGGTTTCCACGTTATGCGTCAGCAACAGGGTTTTTGCCCCCATACGTGCTGAGGCCAGTGCTGCCTCGGTACCGGCATGACCGCCGCCGATGACGATCACTTCAAAACGGGAAGGGAAATCCACCACGCACCTCGTGCCTGCTTAAGTAGGTCATTCAGGAAAAATTTGAGATCAGGTTTTTGGACCTGGTCGGCAAGTATAGGGACTTCGCCCTTCCTAAAGAACCCTTTGCACAAAATTTAACCAGCTGTGGAGAACTCGAGGTTAAAAGAATAAAAAAGAAAGAAATTTATAAAACCTTTGTTTTTATGTTTATTCTTACTGACCCGCCTTTCTGTGGATAAATCTCTACAGACCTTTATATTCAATGTGTACAGAGATTCAAAACCCTGTGCCCATGTACCAATGAGATCCTTGGATAACCGGTGTAAGCCTGTGGATGAAAGGGGTTGTTATCCACAGGGTGGGTTATATCCAGTTTTTTTGCCCTGTTATCAACTGACCTCAGAGGCAGTTATTCACAGGGCTTAATCCACAGAAATCTGGTGAATGAGCGCGAGTCGGGTACAGGGAGTCCGCTCAGGAAGAACACATCTGCCCGGCACTCAAGGAAGGATTTATAAAAAGAGGGAGTCAGACAGGCCGCGATTGGGCCTGTCTGTGAACAGCAGGAGGACTATTTTCCGATGCAGAAGCTGGAAAATATCCGTCCGAGCAGATCATCGGAGCTGAATGCTCCAGTGATTTCACCCAGCGAGTGCTGGGCCTGACGTAAATCTTCAGCCAACAGCTCGCCAGCGCCAGCCAAGGTTAATTGCGCACGACCGTGTTCAAGGGCCGCACTGGCATGGCGTAACGCTTCCAGGTGTCGCCGGCGGGCACTGAAACTGCTTTCCGAGGTTTGTTCGTAACCCATGCAAGCCTTGAGATGTTCGCGCAGCAATTCAAGGCCTTCGCCCGCCGATTTGGCGCTCAGGCTGATAGTCACATGGCCGTCATCGCTGACTTCCAGAACAATCGCTTCACCGGTCAGGTCTGCCTTGTTACGGATCAGGGTAACTTTGGCGGGATCGGGACGGATTTCGAGGAATTCGGGCCACAAGGCGAACGGATCCAGCGCTTCTGGAGCTGTCGCATCGACTACCAGCAGCACACGATCGGCTTCACCAATGGCTTTCAAAGCGCGCTCGACTCCGATTTTCTCCACCTGGTCGTCGGTATCACGCAGACCGGCGGTATCCACAACGTGCAGCGGCATGCCATCGATGTGGATGTGTTCGCGCAAGATGTCTCGGGTGGTACCGGCAATCTCGGTCACGATCGCGGCTTCGCGCCCGGCCAATGCATTCAGCAGGCTCGACTTGCCGGCATTCGGCCGTCCAGCGATCACCACCGTCATGCCGTCACGCAGCAAGGCACCCTGGCCGGCTTCGCACAGCACTGTGGATAATTCATCACGCACCTTGTCGAGCATGCTCAGCACATGGCCATCGGCGAGGAAGTCGATTTCTTCTTCCGGGAAGTCGATGGCAGCTTCGACGTAGATGCGTAGACCGATCAACTGTTCGGTGAGGTTATGCACACGTTGGGAAAACGCACCCTGCAAGGAACGCAGCGCGTTACGCGCTGCCTGTGCAGAACTGGCTTCGATCAGGTCCGCGATGGCCTCGGCCTGGGCCAGGTCGAGTTTGTCATTGAGGAACGCTCGCTCACTGAATTCCCCCGGGCGAGCCAAACGGCAACCCAGTTCGAGACATCGTTTGAGCAGCATATCGAGTACGATCGGGCCGCCATGGCCTTGCAATTCCAGTACGTCTTCACCGGTGAACGAGTTAGGCCCTGGGAAGTACAACGCCAGGCCTTCGTCCAACACCTGCTGATCGTCGCTGTAAAACGGTCCGTAATGGGCGTAACGCGGTTTCAGTTCTCGGCCGCTGATGGCTTTGGCTGCAACACTGGCCAACGGCCCGGAAATACGGACGATGCCCACACCGCCACGACCTTGAGCGGTGGCAACGGCTGCAATGGTTTCACGAGGTGTGCTCATAAACCGGAATCCAGACAAAAGTGACAGATAGCAAAACGCCCCACTAGGGGGCGTTTTGAGTGGTGTTATCCACAGAGCAAGTTACGCCTCGGCTTTTTTCGTCGCCGCTTCGATCTTACGCGTGATGTACCACTGCTGGGTAATCGACAGGCAGTTGTTCACAACCCAGTACAGCACCAGACCAGCCGGGAACCACAGGAAGAAGAAGGTGAAGATGATTGGCATCATTTTCATGACCTTCGCCTGCATCGGATCCGGAGGAGTCGGGTTCAACTGCTGCTGGATGAACATGGTTGCACCCATGATGATCGGCAGAATGAAAAACGGATCCTTGATCGACAGGTCAGTGATCCACAGCATGAATGGCGCTTGGCGCATTTCCACGCTTTCCAGCAGAACCCAGTACAGCGAAAGGAAAACCGGCATCTGCACAAGGATCGGCAAGCAGCCGCCCAGTGGATTGATCTTCTCTTTCTTGTACAGCTCCATCATGGCTTGCGACATTTTCTGCCGGTCATCGCCATGTTGTTCTTTCAGTGCAGCCAGTTTCGGCGCAACGGCACGCATGCGCGCCATCGATTTGTAGCTGGCAGCCGACAGAGGGAAGAAAAGCCCTTTGATCAGCATGGTCAGGAAGATGATCGACCAGCCCCAGTTACCCACAATCGCGTGGATATGTTGCAGCAGCCAGAAGATTGGCTGGGCAATGAACCAGAGGATGCCATAGTCGACGGTCAGTTCCAGGCCTGGGGACAACTGTTTAAGCACTGCCTGGCTTTTCGGACCTGCGTACAGAACAGCACTGGTTTCAACTTTGGCACCCGGGGCAGCGGTCAGTGTAGGACCGGTGTAACCGATGATGTAGTTGCCTTTGCTGTCTTTACGGGTCTGGACGATGTTGTTTTCGCCCTTGGCCGGAATCCATGCAGTCACGAAGTAGTGTTGCAGCCAGGCTACCCAACCACCGGTGACAGTTTCTTTGAGTTGGCCCTTGTCCATGTCCTTCATGGACACTTTCTTGTACGGCTCCGAACTTGTCCACAGGGCGGCGCCCAGGTAAGTCGCGGTACCGGTGGCAGTAGTGGACGAAGGATCGGCGCTGTTATCGCGCTTCAACTGGGCGAACATCGCGCCGTTCCAGGGCTGAGCGCTCTGGTTATCCACAATGTAGGAAACGGCTACGTCATACAGGCCACGTTTCAAGGTGAAACGCTTGATGTAATTGACGCCGTCCTTGCTGAACTTCAGGTCTACGACCAGTTGGTCCTGACCGTCAGCCAGTTGATAAGTCTTCTTCTCCGAGGAGTAGACCGGGCGACCTGCCGGATTGGCGTCCGGACCGTTGGTGCCGATCAGACCGCTTTGCGCCAGATAAACACGCTCGCCGCCGTTATCGAACAGCTGGAAAGGAACGTCCGGACGATCCTGACGACGTGGATACAGAGGCAAGGTCAGTTGAGCAACGTCACCACCTTGTGGATCGATCGCAAGATCGAGCACGTCGGTTTTGATCTGGATCAGATCCTTGCTGGCGGCTACCGGTGTTTCGGCAGGTGCGCTGGTATCGCTTGCGGCACGCGGAATATCGTCACTGGCTTCAGCATTATTGCCAGTGGCGGTGTCCGGCAAACCGGATGTAGTCGTACTGGAAGCAACATTCTGAGTCGGCAGGGCAGCTTGGCCATAGTCCTGGTTCCATTTAAGAACCATAACGTAGGCCACGATTGCCAGGGCGACGATCAGGATCGTGCGTTTGATATCCATGATTACTCGGCCATCGAAGAATAACGGGAGGTAGTGATAGGTGGAAACGGGTAATAACCACCGGTATTCCACGGATGACAGCGACCTAAACGACGAAAGGTCAGCCAGCCACCGCGCAGAAGGCCATGATTTTCAATGGCTTCATACGCGTAGCAGGAACAACTGGGGTAGAAGCGACAGTGACTGGCCATCAGAGGACTAATGGCATAGCGATAAAACTGGATCGGAACGAGGGCCAGTTTACGCATCTGAACTGTCTACCCCTACAGTTTCGGTTTTGACTGCTGGAACTGGCTTGTTACGTGCCAAACGCTTCCAGAGTTTGCCGAAATGCTGAATCAATTCGGGGTTTTCTACATCACCTAAACCTTTGCGCGCGACGATAACGATATCCCAACCAACCAGTGAATCCTGGTGAAGACGGAACGATTCGCGCATCAAACGTTTGAGGCGATTGCGCTCAACGGAGAGCTTTACGCTCTTTTTCCCGATAACCAGCCCTAGACGGGGGTGATCAAGATCGTTGTTGCGTGCAAGGAGCAGGAGATTTTTCCCCGGAACCTTGCCGGTAGGGGAGTCAAAGACTGCCTTGAAATGCCGGGCGGTAAGCAGACGCTTTGCCCGACTGAAGTCCTGACTCACCTCCAGTGCCGGATTATCAAACTGCCAGACGCGCACGACCTTTGGCGCGACGACGCGACAGGACGGCACGACCGTTTTTGGTAGCCATGCGAGCACGGAAACCGTGGGTACGAGCGCGTTTGATAGTGCTTGGTTGGAAAGTACGTTTCATGTCGTGTTACCTGGTTCGTCCACAACGGGCCGGAATGGCCCCCGTTTTAAGAGACCGGGGATTCTAGAGAAAGCAAGCCTTCAGGTCAATTTCCAACCAACGTTTCCTTATAAATAGATCACGAGGCGTCTTTGGCCGACACCCTGTTCGCCATACATAAAAATAAAGAAGGGAATTATTTAAAGCTTTTCTGTAAAGCTTATAAAAGCTAGCCCCGGCCCTGACTGTGGATAACTGCTTTCAGCCCTTGTTTTACTTCGTGTACAGCCAATGACAACTACAGTGGAAAACGGTGTTCAGCCTGTGCTGCGCTGTCGGATAAGCTGTGTGTGGAATGGGCAGTTATCCACAGTCTGGTTATCCACCGAGTTCAACCCCCACTTGTCCAGTGACCTTAGAGGCGGTTATCCACAGAGCTTATTCACACACCGTTGGTCGCCTTTTTTCCAGTTAACGCATTGATAAATCATGTTCACCGGGCAACCTGCATGTGGATAAGTAAACGGCTCGCCGCTACAATGGCCGCTTGTTTTTGCCTCACCGGCTTTCAACTTAGGGGATATCCGTGTCAGTGGAACTTTGGCAGCAGTGCGTGGAGCTTTTGCGCGAGGAGCTGCCGGCCCAACAATTCAACACCTGGATCCGTCCACTACAGGTCGAAGCCGAAGGCGACGAGTTGCGCGTTTACGCACCGAACCGTTTTGTCCTGGACTGGGTCAACGAAAAGTACCTGGGGCGCGTCCTTGAACTGCTCGATGAGCACGGCAACGGCATGGCGCCAGCGTTGTCCTTATTAATAGGCAGCAAACGCAGTTCGGCACCTCGTGCAGCACCCAATGCTCCGTTGGCCGCCGCGCAAGCTTCCCAGGCCCAGGCAAATGCCGCGCCTGCCAGCACGCCAGCGCCCGCCCCGACGCCAGCGGCGGCCAAGCGTTCTACGCAGAAAACCGCCGAAGTCAGTGAAGAGCCGTCCCGCGACAGCTTCGATCCGATGGCCGGTGCCGCGTCGCAGCAAGCCCCGGTTCGCGCCGAACAGCGCACCGTGCAGGTCGAGGGTGCGCTCAAGCACACCAGTTATCTGAACCGCACGTTCACCTTCGAGAACTTCGTCGAAGGCAAGTCCAACCAACTCGCCCGAGCGGCAGCCTGGCAAGTGGCAGACAACCCCAAGCATGGCTACAACCCGCTGTTCCTTTATGGTGGAGTGGGTCTGGGTAAAACCCACTTGATGCACGCGGTGGGTAACCATCTATTAAAGAAGAATCCGAATGCCAAGGTCGTGTACCTGCATTCAGAGCGTTTCGTGGCCGACATGGTCAAGGCACTGCAACTGAACGCGATCAACGAATTCAAGCGTTTCTACCGTTCGGTGGACGCTTTGCTGATCGACGATATTCAGTTTTTCGCCCGCAAAGAGCGCTCGCAGGAAGAGTTTTTCCACACTTTCAACGCCCTGCTTGAAGGTGGCCAACAGGTCATTCTCACCAGTGACCGCTACCCGAAAGAAATCGAAGGCCTTGAAGAACGCCTCAAATCCCGATTCGGGTGGGGGCTGACGGTTGCCGTCGAGCCGCCGGAACTGGAAACCCGTGTAGCGATCTTGATGAAAAAGGCCGACCAGGCCAAAGTCGAGTTGCCTCACGACGCAGCGTTCTTCATCGCCCAGCGAATTCGCTCCAACGTCCGCGAGCTGGAAGGTGCGCTGAAACGCGTAATCGCCCACTCGCACTTCATGGGCCGCGACATCACCATCGAGCTGATTCGCGAATCCCTGAAAGACCTATTGGCGTTGCAGGACAAACTGGTCTCTGTGGATAACATTCAGCGCACTGTCGCCGAATACTACAAGATCAAGATCTCCGACCTGCTGTCCAAGCGCCGTTCGCGCTCGGTGGCTCGTCCGCGTCAGGTGGCCATGGCATTGTCCAAGGAACTGACCAACCACAGCTTGCCGGAAATCGGCGATGTGTTTGGCGGTCGCGACCACACGACAGTTTTGCACGCCTGCCGCAAGATCAACGAACTTAAGGAATCCGACGCGGACATCCGCGAGGACTACAAGAACCTGCTGCGTACACTGACCACTTGATGAACACCAGCGCAGCTTATTAAGGCAAGGGACTAGCCCTGCAACCAAGCCCTTTGCGATGACGGGCGCGGGGCTGAGCAGAAAAAAAATGGTTGTAATAGGG
>NZ_JBIUWN010000109.1:11078-14262 GCF_044743485.1 Pseudomonas sp. NPDC087614
TAGACCATGCATTTCACCATTCACCGCGAAGCCCTGTTGAAACCCCTGCAACTGGTCGCAGGCGTCGTCGAGCGCCGACAGACCTTGCCGGTACTCTCCAACGTGCTGCTGGTTGTCGAAGGCCAGCAACTGTCGCTGACCGGTACCGATCTGGAGGTCGAGCTGGTTGGTCGCGTGCAACTTGAAGAACCGGCCGAGACAGGCTCCATCACCGTGCCTGCGCGCAAGCTGATGGACATTTGCAAAAGCCTGCCTAACGACGCGTTGATCGACATCAAGCTCGACGAGCAGAAGCTGGTGGTGAAGGCCGGTCGCAGCCGCTTCACCCTGTCGACCCTGCCAGCCAACGATTTCCCGACGGTTGAAGAGGGGCCGGGTTCGCTGACCTGCAGCCTTGAGCAAAGCAAACTGCGTCGTCTGATCGAACGCACCAGCTTCGCCATGGCCCAGCAGGATGTACGCTACTACCTCAACGGTATGTTGCTTGAAGTCTCGGCCGGCGTGATCCGCGCGGTGGCTACCGACGGTCACCGTCTGGCAATGTGCTCGATGCAGGCCGATATCGGTCAGCCGGATCGCCACCAGGTGATCGTGCCGCGCAAAGGTATTCTCGAACTGGCGCGTCTGCTCACCGAGCCGGACGGCAACGTCAGCATCGTTCTTGGTCAGCACCACATCAGAGCCACTACCGGTGAATTCACCTTCACCTCGAAACTGGTCGACGGTAAGTTCCCGGACTACGAGCGTGTTCTGCCCAAGGGCGGCGACAAGCTAGTGTTGGGCGATCGTCAGGCGCTGCGTGAAGCGTTCAGCCGTACTGCGATTCTGTCCAACGAGAAGTACCGTGGTATCCGTCTGCAACTGGCCAGTGGTCAGTTGAAGATCCAGGCCAACAACCCGGAGCAGGAAGAAGCGGAAGAAGAAGTGGGCGTTGAGTACAACGGCGGCTCCCTGGAAATTGGCTTCAACGTGAGCTATCTGCTCGACGTGTTGGGCGTAATGACTACCGAGCAGGTTCGTCTGATCCTGTCCGACTCCAACAGCAGTGCGCTGGTGCAAGAGTCTGACAACGACGATTCGGCTTACGTTGTCATGCCGATGCGCCTGTAATCAGCTGACTCTGGATGTCCTTAAGTCGTGTTTCGGTCACCGCGGTGCGCAATCTACACCCGGTGACCTTCTCCCCGTCCCCCCGCATCAATATCCTTTACGGCGCCAACGGCAGCGGCAAAACCAGTGTTCTGGAAGCCATTCATCTGCTGGGGCTTGCCCGTTCGTTTCGTAGCACGAGGCTGCTGCCGGTCATCCAGTACGAACAACTCGCTTGCACCGTGTTCGGTCAGGTGGAACTGGCCGAAGGTGGGCACAGTGCTCTGGGGATATCCCGCGACCGTCAGGGCGAGTTTCAGATCCGCATCGACGGCCAGAACGCCCGTAGCGCCGCGCAACTTGCAGAAATACTGCCGCTCCAGTTGATTAACCCGGACAGCTTTCGCCTGCTCGAAGGCGCGCCCAAGATTCGCCGGCAGTTTCTCGATTGGGGCGTGTTCCACGTCGAGCCGCGCTTCATGGCCACCTGGCAGCGCTTGCAGAAGGCCCTGCGCCAGAGAAACTCTTGGCTGCGGCATGGTACACTTGACGCCGTTTCGCAAGCGGTTTGGGACAGGGAGCTGTGCCAGGCCAGCGCTGAAATAGATGAATACCGCCGCGCTTACATCAAAGCCTTGAAACCAGTCTTTGAACAAACCTTGAGTGAACTGGTTGAACTCGAGGGTTTGACGCTCAGCTATTACCGAGGCTGGGACAAAGACCGGGAGCTGAGTGCCGTACTTGCCGGATCCCTGCAACGGGATCAGCAAATGGGTCATACCCAGGCTGGACCACAACGGGCTGATTTGCGTCTTAGATTGGGCGCACACAACGCCGCGGACATTTTGTCCCGGGGTCAGCAGAAGTTGGTGGTCTGTGCATTGCGGATTGCCCAGGGGCACTTGGTTAGCCAGGCCCGCCGCGGCCAATGTATTTATCTGGTGGATGACTTGCCGTCCGAATTGGACGAGAACCACCGTCGCGCGTTGTGCCGTTTGCTGGAAGACTTACGCTGCCAGGTTTTTATCACCTGTGTAGATCATGAATTATTGAGGGAAGGCTGGCAGACGGAAACGCCAGTCGCCCTGTTCCACGTGGAACAGGGCCGTATCACCCAGACCCACGACCATCGGGAGTGAAGGCATTGAGCGAAGAAAATACGTACGACTCAACGAGCATTAAAGTGCTGAAAGGCCTGGATGCCGTACGCAAACGTCCCGGTATGTACATTGGTGACACCGACGATGGTAGCGGTCTGCACCATATGGTGTTCGAAGTGGTCGACAACTCGATCGACGAAGCCCTCGCCGGCCACTGCGATGACATCAGCATCATCATCCACCCGGATGAGTCCATCACCGTTAAAGATAACGGTCGTGGCATCCCGGTCGACGTGCACAAAGAGGAGGGCGTTTCCGCCGCAGAGGTCATCATGACCGTCCTCCATGCTGGCGGTAAGTTCGACGACAACTCCTACAAAGTATCCGGCGGTCTGCACGGTGTAGGTGTTTCGGTAGTGAACGCGCTGTCCGAGGAGCTGGTGCTGACTGTGCGTCGCAGCGGCAAGATCTGGGAACAGACCTACGTCCACGGCGTACCTCAGGCACCGATGGCCATCGTAGGCGACAGCGAGACCACCGGCACCCAGATCCACTTCAAGGCTTCCAGTGAAACCTTCAAAAACATTCACTTCAGCTGGGACATCCTGGCCAAGCGGATTCGCGAACTGTCTTTCCTCAACTCCGGTGTCGGCATCGTCCTCAAGGACGAGCGCAGCGGCAAGGAAGAACTGTTCAAGTACGAAGGCGGCCTGCGTGCGTTTGTTGAATACCTGAACACCAACAAGACTGCGGTCAACCAGGTGTTCCACTTCAACATTCAGCGTGAAGACGGCATTGGCGTGGAAATCGCCCTGCAGTGGAACGACAGCTTCAACGAGAACCTGTTGTGCTTCACAAACAACATTCCGCAACGCGACGGTGGTACTCACCTGGTGGGTTTCCGTTCCGCACTGACGCGTAACCTGAACAACTACATCGAGCAGGAAGGCCTGGCGAAGAAGCACAAAGTCGCCACCACCGGTGACGATGCCCGT
>NZ_JBIUWN010000110.1:0-14143 GCF_044743485.1 Pseudomonas sp. NPDC087614
TGGATCCCGTAGCGCCGTTGAGCCTCTTTATAACTCAACTCGCCTTTTTCGACTTGGTCGACAACCGACAATTTAAAAGTCAGCGTGTAATCGCGCTGACTACGTTTTGCGCCCGTATCCATTGCCCCCTCCTGATAAGAAGCCAGAAGGTGTAAACCTTATTCAGGACGAGACAATGACATAAAGGAAGCCTTGGGTCTGCTGGCGCCGAACCAGTGGGTAGTCTTTGGAGTAATCCAGTTCAAACGAGGTGTCAGATTCTGCGTCTGAACCATCGCGACTACCGGGTGAGATATCGCCATCGGAAATCTTGCCCGGATACCGATTGGCCTGGGAGTTGTAATGCAAGGGGTGGGAGTATCCGCCCAACTCGCTTTTGTACCACAGGGCCTTGCCCAGACTGAATGTCGCACTCAAGGCCCACTTGGTGGTAATGCCAGAGGGATTGCCCTTGAGCCTGACCATGCGTTTATCCCGTGCCAACTCGAAAGGCGTGCGGTGGTCGCCCCGGAACATGGCAGGGATGTCGGTTCGATACAAAGCGAGATGCACATTGCGCTGATACCCCGCATGGTCCGTGTAGTTTTTCAGAAACTCGGCTTCATATCGTTGCTGTGCGGGAGGTAGCTCCTTCACATACTCAAAGCCATGATTTCTCAACTTGAGAAGGTAAGGCTCCAATTCTTGTGCGATCAGATTAAACCGCTGGTTGTCATCCTTGTTTTGAGTCAATCGTTTGTGTTGTTCCGCCCATTCGGGAAACGGTCCGCTTTCCAGCTCCTGACGCAAGCGGATCTGCTGTGCCACGGTCAAGTTGTAGCTGCGCAGCCATTGCGCACGTTCACTGGCAGACATTTGTGGATAAAGCCATCCCAGTGAATCAATCAGATAGTCGTGCGCTTTCACGCCCTTGAAGCGGCGGGCCCAATCAGGCGCCGTGCCGCTGACTTGCGCCTCATTACGAAACACCCACGCCTCTGCACCCTGCAAGCGATACATGCGCCAGATATCGCCGTCGGTCCATTGCTCAAGTTTCACGGTTACAGAACGGTCGCCCCGAGCTTCACGCGGGTCGACCTTGACCCACCTTTGTTTTTCATCCCTGAAGGCGTAACCGGTTCCCGGATAAAAAAGATTGGGATCAGCCTCACTGTGCCGGCGAACCGAATAGTAGCCATCGTGATCTGGAAGCTGGGAAATGGTGTGCTGACGGATATCAAAGTACTCGCTCGGTTTTTTCAGGCTCCAGGCATTGCTGTCGGCTATTCGGTAAAGCGGTGGCCCCCAAAGATCACGCTTGCTCAGCGACTTTGCCCGATAGGCTTTCATGGGGGCGTGGTACATCACCATCACCGTCTGGATGGCCGTGTCTGGATCATCGCTGGTGACGTCCGCAAATTGTCTGCCATTGTAGGCTCTCAGTCCGTCTGCAGCCGGCGCGGGTAGATGGTTCCCGACGTTCAGTACGTAGGGTTCCAGGGGAGAGGTCGTGACAGCAGGCCGGGGCGCAACGAGATCGGGCATCGGCGTGACGGTGACGGTGGCCCCTTGGTGCGTGGTTCCTGCGATCGGGCTGTCGGCGCTCACTCCAGCCGAAATCGTGTTCGAGCTGCCCGGGCTGAGTCGACCGGGCGGGTGGAAAACCGAATCGTTTGGTCTGTTGTCAGGTGTGATTGGGCGGGGGGCGGAGGGGCCGGGTGTATCCATCTTTGAATTTGGTCGTGAGCCCGGTTTGGGTCGCATGCAATAAAACTCCTTTTTGGATAAAACAGCCTGTCCGTAGGCTGTCGGGTTTGTATCGTTCTTTTGCGTGAAAGCAGCGCCAGTCACAACAGAGATCGCTGGCGCTTGGGTGTTTGGGGCCGCTAGACGGTCAAGGCCTGAAATGCTCGGGAACGGGCCAGACAACGTCGCCGGAGAGCGTGACTTCGCCTTTCGGCAAATGCAGGATCACGCCGCCGGAATCGGCAACTCGATTGATCAAGCGGTCATAAGGTGTTTCGCCCGAAAACCACACTGAGTTGCCGTCGGTTCCGTCCCACGTGGCTTTCTCGATAGCCTTGGCGTCATCACCGGCCTGTCGCAAGACATCTTCAACCCTTGCGGCCTTGTTCCGATTCGAGTGCACCAGCCAGATCCTCTCTGCGCTGATACCCCTCGTAGGCATTGATATCCGGCCTTCCATGTTATCCGCTTCAAAATCCTTGTTGTTCAGGTAAACGTTTTCCGCTCCGGGCACCACCTCGATGCCGCGGGTGTCGATGACATAAAGGAAGCCAAGTGTCTGTTTGCGCCGCAGCAATCGATAGTCACGCGAGTAGTCCATTTCAAACGACGTGTCGGATTCCCCCGCCGATTCAAATCGATAGTCGCTCGGTGAATCGCTGTCAGAACTGATATGTCCTGGATACCGGTTGGCCTGGCTGTTGTAATTCCGGGGGTTGGAGTAGTAACCAAAGCCCATGTAGGTCAACCCATTGGCCAGGCCGAATGTCG
This sequence comes from Pseudomonas sp. NPDC087614, assembly GCF_044743485.1. Classification (NCBI taxonomy): domain Bacteria; kingdom Pseudomonadati; phylum Pseudomonadota; class Gammaproteobacteria; order Pseudomonadales; family Pseudomonadaceae; genus Pseudomonas; species Pseudomonas sp. NPDC087614. The sequence goes on from NZ_JBIUWN010000110.1 coordinate 2,497, forward strand.
CGCTAAAAGCCCATCGGGTCGTGGAGTCGGAGGGGTTGCCCTTCAATCTCACCAGGCGTTTGTCCCGCGCCAGTTCAAAAGGGGTGCGCAGATCGGCCCGGAACATGGCAGGGATGTCGGTTCGGTACAGGAAGCCGTGCCGGTTTTGTTTATAGCCTGCACGCTTTAAGTACCCGTTCAGGAATTGGGCTTCATAGCGCTGCCCGACGTCGGGTAAATCGCTGGAAGAAAGTCCGCCTTCGGTTCTCAATCTGACAATGAAGGGGTCAAGTTCCTGCGCGATCTGCTCGAATCGCTGATCATCATCGCTGTTGGTCAGTCGCTTGTGCTGTTCTGCCCATTCGGGAATAGGGCCGATGTCCAGATCCTTCCTCAGACGAGCCTGCTGAGTGACGCTCAGGTTGTAGCTTCTGAGCAGTCGCTCGCATTCTACGGCGGACTTTTGCGGATAGAGCAATCGCAATGAACCTGTCACGTATTTGAAAGTGTCTGGCTCCTGAACGCGTCGGACCCAGTCAGGCACTCTGCCGATGGCTTGCGCTTCGTCCCGAAAGACCAGTGTTTCTGTACCTCGCAGGCGATACATGTTCCAGATGTCGCCATCGGTCAAGTGTTCAAATTTCAAGGGTATGGACGCCTCTCCCCGAGCTTCGAGCGGATCGACCTTGAACCAATTGTCATGCTCATCGCGAAGGGCGAAGCCGTAACCCTTATGCATTTTGTTCGGGTCAAAAAAATCGCGAAAGGAAACGGCGTAGTAGCCTTGGGCATCCGGTAGATGGGAGAACGCGAGCCGTTCGGTATTGTAGTAATCAACCGGTTTTTGCAAGGTCCAGGTGTTGCTCTCGCCGATGCGATAAAGCGGTGGTCCGCAGGGGGTTCGCTTACTGGGCAACTGGGCCCGGTAGGCTTTCATTTTGTCATCGAACCCTACCATCACGGTCTTGATGTCGCTTTGCGCGTTATCGCCGACAACGTCGGCAAACGGCTTGCCCTTGAAGAGTCTCAAACCAGCGGCATCGTGATCGACGGCGAGATTGGCCGGCGGGTGCTGGACATAGTCCTGCAGCTCAGATTGGCTGATAGTGGGTGGCGTCGGGGCGAGGTCATCCCTTTGCGTAACCGACAGGTGGACCTGTGTGGGCGAGGTTCCAGGCGTGGGATTGCCGGTTTTCACCTCTGACGACACGTTCAAATCAACCGATCCGTGGGGCCTGACGCGGGGAGGTAGCCCGAAATCCAGATTGTCCCCTGCGACTTCGGGCGAGTTCGGGCGGGTGAGCGACGGTTGGGCCGTATCGACCACTGGGGAGCGTTGAGGGGCTTTGGGTTTGTTGCGCATAAGGTTTGACTCCATGTCAGTGAATCAGCCATCCGTTGGCTGAATCGGGTTGGCCGGCATGGCAATCAGATCCATACCGGCGCGTCCTTGAGTGTGAGAAGAGAGCGGTCAGGCCTGGCCGATCGGCGCGATTGTCAGCTCTTCGGGTTTGATTGGCTGATGCGGATCAGTATCCACGCCCCAGCCGTTCCTCAACGAGCTGTAGTACACAGTGCCGATGGTTCCCGTTTTGAAGCCGATGTTGGTTATATGAACTTTTACGGCCAGTTCGTTGCGCTGTTGATGCGCACGGATATCGGCTTGCAGTGCTTCAATACTGGAATAGTGTCGGGCGTCGATGACGTAGAGCTGGATGACTTCAAACAGAAGTGACACTTCATAAATATTGCCGGATGAAGTCGCTACGCTGATCGACTCCACCGCAATGTCGCCTTCGATGCCTGGCAGTTCGATGACGCAACTGCCGACGCGCAAGCGATTGGAGTCCAGTCGTATATCGTCGCGTGTGACCGTTTCCGTCAATGTTTCGCTGTAGAGGGTCCAGGTCGAGGCGTCGGCCGTTCCAGCCGCTGCTTGCGGGGTGGACAGGCGAATGATCGAGTTGCTGGCCAGGTAGACATCGTAACTTGAGCTCTGGCCTTGCAGCAGATAGATGCCGGTGTGGGGCCGGGGTTCGATGACAATCTTTCTGGGGGCCGGGGGCAGCGCAATGGCCTTTGCGAGTCGTGGCTGGATACACAGATAGTTGCCATTGCGGCGCTTCAGGCAACTGCGGGTGGTGTAAATCCTGTTGCCGGGATTTCTGGCATCATCTTCGTAGTTCAGTGAGGGAACTTGAAGTCGATACGACACCTGGTCTTGCAGGATCACGGCAATGTCTTGCACCAGGCGCGGCGTCGTGACTTTCAGACTGTTTCTGCCGCTGTAGCCGGTGGCGGCGGTAATGGGCTGAATAATCCCTTTGAACACCACCACTTTTGATGGCAGCAAAATCGAGAGGTTGATGTCCTTGTAGATCAAGTGGGTGTTGCCCGATACGCCTTTACGCGTTTCGACGTCATAACTGACGACCACTTCGACAATTTCCGAATCCTTGAAGTCGAGATAAACCTCTCGGGAGGTGTGCGGTGTGTGACGCGCGGCTAGAAACTCGACCCTGCCGTCTGCGCGTGACACAAAATGCCGCTTTGAACCCTGCTCCGTGATCACGACAGTACCGTGATTGACAATATCGGCATCGGGAGCCGGTCGGCCCTTGACGGTCTGCGCGACTTCAATCGCTTGGCTCAACGATTCACCTAATTGCTGGGGCAGGAGCGGCAACAGTTCATACCCGTCCTGGGTTTTGAACAGCCACCGTCCATTTTTCAACTGGCGCTGTCCGTCGATCGATTCGTAGAGGTCTTTAATGGTCAATACGTGCAGGGGATCTCTTCCATCCCTGTCGCGCAACGAACTGACGATCAGCGAGGTTCCGACGATCTCCCAGCGCTGAATGATTTCTCTTGGCCAGCCCAATTCGATGACGCTCGATTGTTCGCCATCCTCGACAATTGTCGTTCGGGCGTTGGTGTCGGCGATGTAATAGTGATCGGCGCCGCTGCCGCCATCGACATGACAATCGGGGCCAAAGATGTCAATTCTGTCGTTTCCGCCGCCAGTGCTGATGCGGTCGTAACCGTTGGCCGCCACTCGATTGGCGTCGTCGTTTCCGGTGACGTGGCTTGTGCCTTTGCGCAAGGTCGAGACGTTCTCGATCGAGGTGAGATGCGCGACTTCGACGGCATCGACTGCCGCGTCGAGTCTGCGCAATTTCATCTGGCCGCTTTGCAGGTCGATGTCGTGGCCGACGTGGCGGGTATCACTGAGCGGACGGCTGCCCTCGAAGACCAGGGTGTCAGAGCCTGCGCCGCCATCCAGCACGCTGATATGAGGCGGTTTGGTCAGACGATCAAGTTCCTGTTCGGTGACCGCCTGGTAAAACGCGTCATTCTTGTCGCCCCCGGTCAGCGCCTTGTGACCCTCGCGATAGGCAAACAGGTTGGGTTTGGCCTTGACGCCGATGACCCGGTCATTGCCGTCACCCAGGCGCCAGAAAACCCCTTTGTCATCGCCAGCAGTGCCGCTGACTTTGCCTTTCAGATCCTCAGGCAGACCGTTGCTGGCATCAATCACGTCGTCTGCGCCAACGATGACGGCCTGACTGTCGAGTTTGAACGGTTTTTCGCCGGCGCTTTCGTCCCACTGATAGCGCCAGAGTTCCACTGTCTTCAATTCAGTTTTGAAAGCGCCGTCGACGATGTGTTCGATGGCGTTTTTGTAGGCGCCGTCGAGCAGCTCTTTGGCTGACATCTCCAGTTGTGCCTGGTGGTCACGATAGCCTTTGGAGAGCTTGAAGCGATCCATGACTTCCTTGTCCAGATCCTTGCCGGTAAAGGCGAACCAGCCGGAGCGCAAGCGTTCGAGGGTGCTCAGTTCGATGTAGTCATCGATGTCGTCCACGACTCGGGCCGCCGAGTAAATCATCGAGCCGAATATAAGCACCGCTGCTGCAACGAGGCCGACAGGCCCGGCGGTACTGCCGAACCCCGCGATCGCCGCCACGCCCAGCACCAGGCTGATACCTGCGCCCGCTACACTCACACTCGCGTTGACGTAATGATCCTGCGCTTCCTTGCCTTCGGCTTGTGCCGCCGCATTGAAGGATTTGACGGCATCGATGATGTCGAAGGGCAAGGTGATCGCACTGGCAAACAGTCCGGCACCTCGACTCAGGAATTTGCCTGCCGAGGTGCCAGGAAAAAGCTTGAAGGTGGTCGAGCCGTGTCTGAGCATCGCTTCGCCACCCTTGTTAAACCCCTGTTCGATGATCAGTGAGCCGAACTCTGCGGCGATCGACGCGCCCTGGAATATCGCTTCCCCTGCGTCACCTTTCTTGATCCCGTCCAGTACCCCCATGAATCCGCTGTAGACGCCGAATGCTTGCAGGCCGACGCCGAAGCCATTCATCAGGTAGCTTGCCCTCCCGTTGACCCAGCCAGGAGCGTTGTCAAACGAATCGGCCCGGTGAATATCCAGTTTCTGCGCGGCCTGACCCAATCGATTGAGTTGCTCCATTGCACTGCCGGAGGCCAGCGGCGTATCGCTGACGAACAACGGCATGGCATCGGGCGAGCGCTTGCAGGCAATTTCATAGAAAAGCATCGCCACCACGCCGCTGTCTGGAATATCGACTGACTTCAATCGGCTCTCGACGGACGCCGAGTGGAAGTTGAGTCCGTCCAGAAAGGTTTGATCAGGTATCGGCATACCGGCGTTCGCGGGACTGATGGGCTGGCCATTGACCGTCGCCCCCAAGGCCTGGAGCTCGACGCGACTGGTCAGCACTTCACCGATGCGCAGTGGGCCGAAGTGTTTGTCGAGGGACTTGAGGGTGCGTCGATAGGGCGCGTCGGCGTCGGCGTCGGATATCGGTGCAGTGCCTGCCAGTGTTGCTGCGCTGTCCACCCGGCCGGCCGGTGGCGCATGGAGATTGGCCGAGGCATCGATGGGCGTCACCTCAATGGGTTGGACGTTTGAAATGTGCAGGGGTGGAGCGATGATTTTTGACACGGATTAATCCTTTAATGATGAAGCGATGACGTCCGGTTTCCGTACCGGTGTGCCGCTGAACTTGCATGACTGATGATTTGTCAGGTGCCCGTGACTCCGGGCCAGGTGATGTCATGACCGAACTCGTTTTTGTTGCCCGACAGGCGGAGTATCGGCAGGCCAGCCGCCTCGACCTTGTCGATCAGTTGGTCATATTCCGGGTAATTGCGGTGACCCGCATGGGTGGCCGCTTCGATGCGCTCGGCATGTGTACCTGCTTGTAGCGTGATGTCCTCGACCTTGGCGCCCTTGGTCAGTGTCGAGTTCAACAGCCAGATACGGTCTGCCTCAAGCCCGCTTCTGGTGACCGAAATCAAACCCTCGAAATCGTCGGAAGGAAACCAGGTCGGAGGCGTCAGGCGGGCCGCGGAGTTGAACAGGTAATTTTCTTCATGCGGGACAACTTCCAGATTGCGGGTGTCCAGGGCATACAGAAACATTTCCTTTTGCCGCGTTCGGATGGGCTCGTAATCGCGCTCGTAATCCCAGGCAATCGGGCTATCGGCCTCGGACCAGTCTGACGAGTCGGCGTTTTCTATGTCGCTGGCGTCACTGGCATGACTGTCCGAGTCGCTGGCGTCGGCGTCCCGTCCCGGGTACTTGTTGGTCTGGCTGTTGAACTGCAAGTACTCGGGATCGGGCGCGCTGGCGTACATCTGGCCTTCTTTCAGGCTGAAGGTCGCGCTCATCGGCTTGTGAGTCGTAGCGCCGGGTTCGTGGTGGTAACGAGGCAGCATGGTGTCGTCATTGGTCAGTTCGAACGGCGTACGCTCGTCGCCCCGAAAGAGCGCTGGAATGTCGGTCCGGTACAGGCAGTTGTACTTGTTGCGCAGATAACCCATTTTGCTCAAGAGTGCTTCGCGCAGTTCGAATGTCATGCTGGTCTCGGGGTTGTACCAGTCGTGACGTGCGTTGCGTTTGAGATTCAACTCCTCGACGGCATCGCGGCTCAGTTGATCGAGTCGTTGGGGATTGTTGATGTCTTCGGTCAGGCGTTTGTGCGCCAGCGCCCATTGGGGCATTGTCAGCTCGGTCTGTAGGTGTCGCTGCAAACGGATCAATTGGCTCGGCAGCAGGTTGAACGATTGCAGGAACGTCTCGCGTTGCGTGAGGTTCGAGTCCGGCAGCATCCAGCGCAGGCCGTTGCGCAGTAAGTCTGTCACCGGGTTTTTGGCAGGGCGAGGCTCGGCCCATTGCGCAGGTCTTCCACCGGACTGGGCTTGAGCCCTGAAACGCACGATGTCCTGACCTTCAATCCCGTAGACCTCCCATAGCTGGTGATCGGTCCATTGCTTCAAGTGCGTGGGGTGTGAGCCGAAACCGTTGGCGGGCGGGTCGACCTGAACCCAATTGGCGAACTGATCCCTGAATGCAAAAAGCATGTTGGAGTCCTTCGAACCGAAGACGGGCCTTAGTTCGTAATAACCCTGCGAATCCGGAGAGCGTCCTGTTGGCGAGTATCGGCTTTGATCAATGTATGTGGGTGTGTCGAGTGGGCGAGGTCTTTTGGCGGTGGACATCAGATCAGGCCGCTCGCTGATTGGCGGAGCGGGCCTTTTGGGTAAGGCGATGTTTTGCGTCTGACGCTCAGGGCTGACCACGGGACGTTCGCTGACCTGTTGTGTCAGCCGCCAGGTGGGGAGTCCGTCGTTTTTATAGAGGAGGGGACCCGACGGTGTTCGCTCTGTCAGAAACTTGCCGCGATAGTTACCGAACTCGTCAAGGGCGACATGCATGGTTTGCAAAGTGCCCTGGTATTCCACGTCGACAAACCTGCGCCCGACGACCCAGCGAAAACCTTCTGCATCCGCGGGTTTCATACCGCGCAGAAAATTTTCTGAAAGCCAGTAGTCACTCACGGAGCCGTCGTTTTTGCGGGGGGCAAAGCCTTGCCGCGGCGCGGGAGTGACTTCAACAGCAGGCTGCCGGGAAAGATCGGTGCCTGTGACAGGTTTTATAGATGAATTCGTAGGATTCGGTGAATCAGTGAGCCCGGCTCTATAGGGTACAAAAGGATCGAAAATTACGTCGGGGCGTTGTGATGCAGGCGTCATTGGATCTGGCGCTTTTACGTTTGATGTTGGGGGTTTTCGAGGTAACTTCGGACTCATGAACTACTCAGTACTGGATATATGAAAATATCGTGTCGTTTTTATTGATAAAAAATGCGGGTGGTTGTTGGTGAATAAGTTGCTGAGTCGAATTTAACTGAATTCCACAGATATGAAAGGCGCCACGGCCTTGCTCTCAAGCAAAATATGTAACTTTGATTGTTGGATTCGAAGTATGACGCTGTTCTTGCGCTGTGAATCAAGAATATTTACTTGGCGTCGGTAAGTTGGAGTAGGGGGATAACACTGCTCTCGTCGGAAGTTTCCTTAAAGAGCAGTGCGGAGGGCGTGATAGTTGTAAATCGATTTGTTAGTAGGCGTAGCGCAACAGTGTATGTGGCAAATGACGCAGTACGAAAAAACCGAACAGTGTCACCATGGCCGGCAGAATCAGCCACCAGACTTTTACCGGCATTGCATTGAGCGGTAATTTGCGTTGGCTCAGCCACAGGCTCGCCGCACACACGCCAGCGGCCAGCATGGCGCCGGCGAGAATATCCGTCGGCCAGTGCGCTCCCAGATAGACGCGCGACAGAGCAATTGCCAAGGCCGGAATGCAGGCGATCATCAGCCACGTCAGGCGCATGCGTGACGGCTGCCCGCGTCCGGCGAGGACGGCCAGAGCCAGGAACAAGGCGAACGATCCCGAGGCGTGGCCGCTGGGCATGCTGTAACTGGTAAGCGGGTCGGTCAGCACGTCCGGGCGTACCCGGGCGAAAAACTGTTTGGTCGCGGTGTTGGCCAGGGCGGTGCAGAGAAGGGTGCTGCCGACGAAAATCGCCTGACGCCACTGCCGACAAAGCAACAGCAGGACGGTCAGCAGGATGCTGAACATCAGCATGTTGCGGAACTCGCCGATCAGGGTGAGCGTGACCGCGACTTCATCCAGCACGGGTTGACGATGCTCCTGCACCAGCGTCATCACGCCTTGGTCGAGGGCTGTCAGGTGCGGATAGCCGATGAACAGGCCGATCAGAATCAACAGGTTCATGCTGCTGATCCAGATCGTTGCGCGGCGATGCCGGCGCAGGCTGCTGTTCACACTGAGGCCGACCACGGCTGCGATACAGCCGGCGACAATCCCGGCCTCAAGCCAGAACCCTTCGGGCAATGGCAGGCGGATCGCTGCTCCGGTGGCCCAGCCTGGCAGCAGGTAGGCCAGACTCCAGCCGGCGGCGGCCAGAAGGCTGACGGCGGCGAAGCGCGGGAAGGGCATGTCGCACATCCCGGCGACCATCGGCAACATGGGCCGCAACGGGCCGATGAAGCGTCCGACCAGCAGGCTGGCGATGCCGTAGCGCTGAAAATAGGTTTCGGCGCCGGCCATCCATTCCGGGTGATGGCGCAGTCCGGGCAGTCGCCGGATGTTCTGATGAAAGTGTCGGCCGAGGAAGTACGAAACCAGATCACCGAATATCCCGCCGAGGAAACCCAGCAACAGGGTTTCGCTCAACGACAGCGCGCCGCTGCCGGCCAGCACGGTCACGGCAAACAGCAACACCGTGCCGGGCACGATCAGCCCGACAATCGCCAGGCATTCGGCAAAGGCAACAATGAACACCGCTGCGGCCAGCCACTGTGGATTGGCCGCCAGCCAACCGGTCACGCTATCGAGCCATGGGCCCATACAGACAAACTCCATCAAATCTTCAAATAGCCCATGGGGCGCTTAACCTTCAACGGCACACCGCTCAATGCGGGAGCGTGTTCAGGGCAATACAAAATAATCCCGGCCTTCGACCTGACCCCGTCGCAGCGGGTTGCGCGTGCACCATTGCGCATAGGTCGCGTCGACGAAACGGTACATCAGGTGTTCGTCACGGCCATGGGGAATGCCCAGTCTCGTGGTTTGAATAACGTGCGAGGGCGCAGGCCCCGTGTCCTCCACGAGCAGCAACTGATGATCGAAACGCTTGGCGTCCCACACCGGCACCTTCAATCCCAGCGCTTTGCACAGCAACGTCTGTCCGGCGCAGAGCTTTTGCGACGGTCGCGCCTGACCCTGAGCATCAGGGTTGTTCAGCAGCATCTGCGCCAGACTCGCCGGGCCACTGATCTCATCGACCCACGGATAGGCCGATTTGATCAACACCGCATTGCCCGGCCCTTGCGCGCTGAAGTTCAGCGAATCGCCGCCGCGTGCGTAATACATATAAATGTGCCCGCCATCCAGAAACAAAGCCTTACGCTTTTCTGTGTAGCCGAGCGATGCATGACTGCCTTTTTCCGCGCAGTAATACGCTTCGGTTTCGATGATGCGCGCGCTGAGCCACAAATCAGCAACGCGATGGCGGATGACTTTGCCGAGCAGATCCTTGGCCAGTGTTTGGGCATCGCGGTCGAAAAAAGCGTCCGGGAGTCCCTGCAGCAGGTGTCCGGCGCGGGTGCGAACGGTCTGGTTGGGCATGACAGGCGATATTTATCCAGGCGGAGGAGGTCGTGATGATAACAATCCAAGGCTTAATTACGCCTGAACATCGGCCAATCACTGTTCATTTCGACCATCCGCCCGTCACCGCTGTTAGTCCCGGGATGCGACAGCTATAATCTGCCGCTTTCCTCTTCGCCAAGACCCCAGCAGACCATGACTGAGTCCGTTCTTGACTACATGACCCGATTGGGTCGCGCCGCCCGCGAGGCTTCCCGGGTCATCGGCCGTGCCAGCACCGCGCAGAAAAACCGCGCCCTGCAGGCTGCTGCCAATGCTTTGGACGCCGCACGCGCCGAGCTGGCGGCAGCCAACGAACAGGATCTGGCTGCCGGTCGCGCCAATGGTCTGGAGCCCGCATTGCTGGAGCGCCTGGAACTCACCCCGGCGCGCATTGACGGCATGATCGTCGGCCTGCGTCAGGTTGCCGCGCTGCCAGACCCGGTCGGCGCCATCCGTGACATGAGCTTTCGCCCGTCGGGCATTCAGGTCGGCAAGATGCGCGTGCCGCTGGGCGTGATCGGGATCATCTACGAATCGCGCCCCAACGTGACCATCGATGCCGCCAGTCTGTGCCTGAAATCGGGTAATGCGACCATTTTGCGCGGTGGCTCCGAAGCGATTCATTCCAACCGTGCGATTGCCGCATGCATCCAGCGTGGTCTGGCCGAGGCGCAATTGCCGGCAGCGGTGGTGCAAGTGGTCGAAACCACTGACCGTGCCGCCGTTGGCGCGATGATCACCATGCCCGAGTACGTCGACGTGATCGTGCCGCGCGGCGGCCGTGGTCTGATCGAACGCATCAGTCGCGATGCTCGCGTGCCGGTGATCAAGCATCTGGACGGCATCTGCCACGTCTATGTCAGCGAACACGCCGACCTGGACAAAGCCCAGCGCATCGCCTTCAATGCCAAGACCTATCGGTATGGCATTTGCGGCGCGATGGAGACCTTGCTGGTCGATCAAACCGTTGCCAAGGATTTCCTGCCATCGATGGCTGCCCAGTTCCGCGAAAAAGGCGTCGAACTGCGTGGTTGCGAGTGCACCCGGGCGATCATCGACGCCGTGCCGGCCAGTGAAGACGACTGGAACACCGAGTATCTGGCGCCAATCCTGTCGATCCGTGTGGTCGACGGTCTCGATCAGGCCATTGAACACATCAACCATTACGGCTCCCATCACACCGACTCGATCGTCAGTGAAAACCTCGCCGACACGCGGCGGTTTGTGGCTGAAGTCGATTCGGCGTCGGTGATGATCAACACGCCGACCTGCTTCGCCGATGGATTTGAATACGGATTGGGTGCCGAGATCGGCATTTCTACTGATAAGCTGCACGCCCGCGGCCCGGTGGGTCTTGAGGGGCTGACCTGCGAGAAGTACATCGTGGTCGGTGATGGCCAGTTACGCGGCCAGGCGACGGTCTGACTTGGCCGACCTCGACCTGACAGCGACGCCATCGGGCAGCGAGCCCCGCCCACTGCGCATTGGCATATTGGGCGGCACCTTCGATCCGGTGCACATTGGCCATTTGCGCGGCGCGCTGGAAGTGGCCGAAACGCTGGCACTGGATGAGTTGCGTCTGACGCCGAGCGCGCGACCGCCGCATCGCGATACACCGCAGGTGTCGGCGCAGGATCGCTTGGCGATGGTCGAGTGCGCGGTGGCCGGAGTGCCGCCGCTGGTGGTGGACGCCCGCGAATTGCAGCGGGACAAACCGTCCTGGACCATTGATACCCTGGAGTTGATGCGTGCCGAAATGGCCGCCGAGACCCAGGTTTTTCTGCTTTTGGGCTGGGACGCATTTTGCGGCCTGCCCACTTGGCATCGCTGGGAAGAGTTGCTCCAGCATTGCCACATCCTGGTGCTACAGCGCCCGGACGCCGACAGCGAACCGCCGGATGCCTTGCGCAACCTGCTGGCAGCGCGTTCGGTGAGCGACCCGCTGGCCCTGAAAGGGCCGAGCGGACAGATTGCATTCGTCTGGCAGACACCGCTCGCGGTTTCCGCCACCCAGATCCGTCAACTGCTGGCCAGCGGTTAGTCGGGGCGGTTGCAGTGTGGGGCGGCGGGGGGGGGGGGGAGAGAGCGGGGCGGCGGGGGGGGGGGGGGGGG
>NZ_JBIUWN010000111.1:0-13672 GCF_044743485.1 Pseudomonas sp. NPDC087614
GGTTTCCCCATGTGAGAGTAGGTCATCGTCAAGATTAAATTCCGAAACCCCAATTGCGAAAGCAGTTGGGGTTTTGTTTTGCCCGCAGGAAAGTTCTTACAGCCCGTAGGGCCTTCTTCCGGCTGTCACAACCTGCCGACAGTGCTAAGGTTCTGCCCTGGCTTTTGTTCTTTCCCAAGGAAGCTTTTATGCCGGACGCCCAGTCCCTCAACGCTGCATTCATGGTGGTTCAGAGCAATAGCCTGGATGAACTGCGCAGCCTGGTGGTCAGCATAATGCGGCGCTATCCACTGGCCCCCCTGGAAAACGAAATTGCTCTGGTTCAGAGCAACGGTATTGCCCAGTGGCTCAAATTGGCCTTGGCCGAAGATCCTGAAGACGATGACCTCGGCGGCTGCGGTATCGCCGCCGCGATTGATGTGCAATTGCCTGGCAGTTTCATGTGGCAGCTCTACCGCATGGTCTTGGGCCGAGATGAAATTCCAGCCAAATCCCTGCTTGATAAAGCTCCGCTGACCTGGCGGCTCATGCGCCTGCTACCTCAGGTCATCGACCGTCCGCATTTCGAACCACTGCAACGCTTTCTCACTCACGACACCGACTTGCGCAAGCGCTATCAGTTATCCGAGCGTCTGGCGGATCTCTTTGACCAGTACCAGGTATATAGAGCCGACTGGCTGGAGGATTGGGCTGAGGGACGGCATCAATTGCGCAACGTCAGAGGCGAAGTAAAACCACTGCCGCCTACCAGTTGCTGGCAAGCCGAGTTGTGGCGTGCGTTGCTGGATGACGTTGGAGAGTTGGGCATGGCTCAAAGTCGTGCCGGTGTTCATCAGCGATTTATCGAACGCATCAATACGATTGAAGAAGCCCCAAAAGGGATTCCTTCGCGAGTGATCGTTTTCGGGATTTCTTCCTTGCCAGCCCAAGTGCTTGAAGCACTGGCCGGGCTCGCACGTTTCAGTCAGGTTCTGCTGTGTGTACACAACCCATGTCGTCATCACTGGGCCGATATCGTCGCTGATAAGGACTTACTGCGTCATCAATACAAGCGCCAGTCCCGCAGGAGCGGTATGCCGGTGATCCTGGATCAGGAAACACTGCACCAACACGCCCACCCGCTTCTCGCAGCATGGGGCAAGCAAGGTCGTGACTACATCAACTTGCTCGACAGCTATGACGATCCGAATAGCTATCGCGCAGCTTTCCGCGACGGACGTATCGATCTGTTCAGTGAGACCCGGCCACAGAATCTGCTTAATCAACTACAGGACGACATCCTGGAACTGCGGCCACTCAATGAGACACGCGAGCACTGGCCTCCTGTTGAGCTGAACGAAGATCAGTCGATCCGTTTTCACATTGCCCACAGCGCCCAACGCGAAGTTGAAATCCTCCATGACCAGCTGTTGGCACGCTTCAGTGCCAACCCGGATTTACGGCCGCGCGATGTAATTGTGATGGTGCCGGACATCGACAGCTATGCCCCGCATATCCGTGCAGTGTTTGGTCAGCTTGATCGACATGACCCACGTTGCATCCCATTTACCCTGGCGGATCAGGGCCAGCGTGGTCGGGATCCATTGCTGATCGCCGTCGAGCATCTACTTAAACTGCCTGACAGCCGCTTTCCGGTGAGCGAAATTCTCGACCTGCTTGACGTTCCAGCATTACGTGCGCGTTTCGGTATGGAGGAGCGCGATTTACCGACGCTGCATCGCTGGATCGAAGGCGCCGGCGTGCGCTGGGGAATGAACGCTGAACAACGTGCCGGTCTAGGCTTGCCGGACGAACTGGAGCAGAACAGCTGGCATTTTGGCTTGCGCCGAATGTTGCTGGGCTATGCCGTTGGCAGCGCCAATGCCTGTGCGGGTATCGAACCCTACGACGAAATCGGCGGATTGGATGCTGCACTGATCGGGCCATTGGTTGCCTTGCTCGATGCACTGGAACTCGCTCATCAGGAACTCACGCAACCGGCTCAACCCAACGTGTGGGGTCATCGCTTACAGGCGCTGATGCAGTTGTTCTTCAAGGCCAGCAACGAGCACGATGACTACCTGCTCACCCAGTTGGAAGAGCTTCGTGAAACCTGGCTGGAGACCTGCGAGGCTGTGGGCCTGAAAGATGAATTGCCGCTGACCGTGGTTCGCGAGGCCTGGCTCGCTGGACTGGATCAGGGCAGACTGTCCCAACGCTTTCTCGCCGGTGCAGTAAATTTTTGTACGTTGATGCCCATGCGTGCCATTCCCTTCAAACTCGTGTGTTTGCTGGGGATGAACGACGGCGATTACCCCCGCGCGCAACCGCCGCTCGATTTCGATCTTATGGGCAGCGATTACCGTCCGGGAGATCGTTCCCGGCGAGAGGATGATCGCTATCTTTTGCTCGAGGCGCTGCTGTCTGCCCGTCATCAGCTCTACATCAGTTGGGTCGGCCGCAGCATTCGTGACAACAGTGAGCGGCCGGCTTCGGTGCTGATCGGCCAGTTGCGCGATCACCTTGCCAGCGGTTGGCGATTAGTCGACGAACGTCAGGATTTATTGCACGCCATGACCGAGGAGCATCCGCTGCAACCGTTCAGTGCGCGCTATTTTCATGAGGGCGATCAACTGTTCAGCTATGCCAGCGAATGGCAGGTATTGCATCAACATCAGGCGCCCCAAAACGAGGTGGAGTTGCTCGCTCCGTTTGTTCAAGAAGAGCCGCTGAGCCTTACCCTGCTGCAGGACTTCTTGCGTAACCCCGTCCGACACTTTTTCGCCCAGCGCCTCAAGGTGTATTTCGAAGCCGCCGAAGCGCCGCTCGCCGACGAAGAGCCTTTTGTCCTGGACGCTTTGCAGCGATATACACTCAGCGACAGCTTGCTCGAAGCTGCGCTCAGACAGCCGGATAATGTCGAGCAGGCGCTCGCGGTTCAAGCCCTGCGTTTGCAAAACAGCGGACTTCTACCCATGGCCGGTTTTGGTGAATGTCTGCAACGTGAGTTGATCGAGCCGTTGCCCGATCTGTTGCAGCGCTATCAACAGTTACTGACGTTATGGCCGACACCGTTGACCAGTGCCATCCCGATCTCTATGGAGCTGCAGGGCTTACGCCTTGAAGGTTGGCTTTCGGGCTTGCATCAACGTGCCGACGGTGGCGTGTTGTCAGTCACGACCATCCCCAACAGCATCGGCTCGATCAAGAACCGCAAATGGCATCGACTGACCAAGCCTTGGGTTAATCACTTGGTCGCCTGCGCCAGCGGACTTCCGATGGCCACGGCGTTGGTGGCCAGCGATGACACCTTGCTGCTCGAACCGATGGAGCCAGACAGAGCTGTTCGTTTCCTTGGGGATCTTCTTCTCGCCTGGCAGGCTGGAATGCGGCAACCACTGCCGATCGCGGTAAAGACCGCATTCGCCTGGTTATCACAGACTGATCCGCTCAAGGCTGAAGCCGCGGCGCGTAAAGCCTATGAGGGTGATGGCCAAACCAGTGAGGGCGAGCGCCGCGAAAGCCCGGCGCTGTCACGGCAATATGCCGACTTTGAGGCCTTACTCGCAGACGAGACGTTCTCCGGTTGGTGCGATACCTTGTATCGTCCTTTGCTTGAAGCGCCCTGGCGTTCGTTGTCCAGCGAAGGAGCTCGGTCATGAGCAAGAAAATACCGCTGGCTCTGGCATTCCCATTACGTGGTAGCCAGTTGATCGAAGCCAGTGCCGGCACCGGTAAAACCTTCACTATTTCTGCGCTGTATCTGCGTCTGATTCTGGGCCATGGCGGCGAATCGAATGGTTTTGCCCGAGAACTGTTGCCACCGCAGATTCTTGTGGTGACGTTCACCGATGCTGCCACGAAAGAGTTGCGCGAGCGAATTCGCACTCGCCTTGCCGAGGCCGCGCGCTTCTTCAGAGACGAGATACCCGCTCCTGACGGATTGATCGCGCAGCTGCGCGAACAATTCGAATCTCAGCAATGGCCCGGTTGCGCCAACCGTCTCGATATCGCCGCGCAATGGATGGACGAAGCGGCGGTTTCCACCATTCACAGTTGGTGTCAGCGCATGTTGCGCGAGCACGCTTTCGACAGCGGCAGCCTGTTCACTCAGTCGCTGGAGACTGATCACAGCGATTTGCTCGGGGAAGTGCTGCGCGATTACTGGCGACTGTTCTGTTATCCGATGCAGGGCGATGCCTTGAATTGGGTTCGCAGCAATTGGGGCGGGCCTGCTGCGTTGTTGCCTCGGGTGCGTGGCCTGTTCGCCAGTGAACGCGACAGCGACGAAGGCAAGCCCCCGGCGGAGCTGATCGACGAGTGTCTGCAAGAGCGCCGTGCAGCGCTGATCGAACTGAAAATGCCTTGGCGTCAGTGGGCCGACGAGTTACTCGCCATCTGTCATCAGGGCGTCGCGAGCAAAACCGTCGACGGTCGCAAGATGCAGGCGCGCTACTTTGAACCGTGGTTCGAGAAGCTCAAAGCCTGGGCCGAGGACGAGTGCCTCGAGCAGCTCGACATCGGCACCGGATTCACTCGACTGACGCCCGACGGTATGGCTGAGGCCTGGAAAGGCCAGGTCCCACGTCATCCCGGGCTGGATGCCATGTCGAGCCTCAAATCGAGTCTCGATGCTTTGCCGACCCCCGACGCCGCCGTTCTGCAACATGCCGCCAAATGGGTAGGTGCGCGTTTTGAGGAAGAGAAGCGTCGCCGCGCCGAAATGGGCTTTGACGACATGCTATTGCGCCTGGATGCAGCCCTGCAATCTGACGGGGGCGAGCGCCTCGCGACGTTGATCCGCGAACAGTTCCCGGTCGCGTTGATCGACGAATTCCAGGACACCGATCCGGTGCAGTACCGAATCTTCGAGAGCATTTACCGCATCGAAGAAAACAATCCGGATACCGGTCTGTTTCTGATCGGCGACCCGAAGCAGGCGATCTACGCGTTCCGCGGTGCGGACATCTACACCTATCTGCGCGCCCGGCAAGCCACGACAGGCCGACTGCATACATTGGGCACCAACTTCCGTTCAAGCCATGGCATGGTGGACGCGGTCAACCACATATTCGAACGCGCCGAATCCCGAGAGCAGGGACGCGGCGCGTTTTTGTTCCGGGAGAAAAACGGTGAGAACCCGGTGCCGTTTCAACCTGTCGACGCGCAGGGCCGTAAAGAAACACTGCAGATTGCCGGGCAAGACGTTGCGGCGCTGAATGTCTGGCTATTGTCTTCCGATCAGCCCCTTTCTGGCGTGGTCTATCGTCAGCAGTTGGCATCGGCATGTGCCAGTGAAATCACCGCGTTGCTCAATGGGGGTCAAGCAGGTGTTGCTGGATTCGTACAAGAGGGTAAAGACTTCAGAGGTCTGCGCCCTTCTGACATCGCGATCCTGGTGCGTGACGGTAAAGAGGCCCAGGCTGTGCGCGGCGAACTCGCTGCCCGTGGCGTGCGCAGCGTGTATTTGTCGGACAAGGATTCGGTATTCGCCGCGCAAGAAGCTCACGACCTGCTGTCCTGGCTTAAGGCTTGCGCCGAACCGGATGTCGAGCGCTCGCTCAAGGCTGCGCTGGCCTGCATCACCCTGAACCTGCCATTGGCGGAGCTGGAGCGTCTGAATCAGGACGAACTGGTGTGGGAAGCTCGCGTCATGCAGTTCCGTGGCTACCGTGAGCTGTGGCGCAAACAAGGCGTCCTGCCGATGTTGCGACGCCTGCTGCACGATTTTCATTTGCCGCAAACCCTGATGACCCGCAGTGACGGTGAGCGCGTGCTGACCAACCTTTTGCACCTGTCCGAGCTGATGCAGCAAGCCGCTGCGGAGCTGGATGGTGAGCAAGCGTTGATCCGCCACTTGGCCGAGCTTCTGGCGTTGTCCGGTCAGGCCGGTGAAGAGCAGATTCTGCGTTTGGAAAGTGATGAGCAACTGGTCAAAGTCGTGACCATTCACAAGTCCAAAGGCCTTGAGTATCCCTTGGTATTTCTGCCCTTCATCTGTTCGGCCAAACCAGTGGATGGCAGCCGGTTGCCGCTGCATTACCACGATGCATCGGGCAAGGCTCAAGTGAGTCTGAGGCCGACGGCCGAATTGATTGCGCAAGCGGACGACGAACGTCTGGCCGAGGATCTGCGCTTGCTCTACGTGGCCCTGACCCGTGCGCAGCATGCTTGTTGGCTGGGAGTGACGGATCTCAAACGCGGCAATAACAACAGCTCGGTGCTGCACCTTTCGGCGCTGGGTTACTTGCTGGGTGGCGGAGCATCTCTGGGGGAGTCCAGTGCGCTGAATCGCTGGCTGCAAGACCTGCAACGCGACTGCCCGGCAATCAGCACGGGTGAAATGCCCCAGGCCACCGACGAGCATTACCTGCCTCCACGCAATGACGCTGTGCTCTGTGCCACGCTATCGCCCAAGCGCAAGGCCAGTGAAAACTGGTGGATTGCGTCCTACAGTGCATTGCGCATCAGCGATATTTTGAGTGTGGGCAGTGATGAAGCGCCTGACAGTCCTCAAGCACAAAAGTTGTTCGATGATGAACGCCTTGATCCCGATGCTCCGCGAGACATCATTGCCGGCGGTGCGGATATTCATCGTTTCCCTCGTGGTCCCAACCCGGGAACGTTCCTTCACGGTCTGCTGGAGTGGGCAGGTGAAGACAGTTTTGCCGTTTCTCGCGAGGCGCTGGAGGATGCGATTGCCCGTCGCTGCAACCTTCGTGGATGGGAAGGCTGGATCACCACCCTGAGTGACTGGCTGCAACATCTGCTCAAATCCCCGTTGCCAATCGCTGACGGGCAGCCCCCCGTCATTCTTGAGCAATTGAAGCAGTACCGCGTCGAGATGGAGTTCTGGTTCGCCAGCCATAAAGTCGACGTAGTCAAACTCGACGAACTGGTGCGTCAGTACACCCACAATGGCGTGGCACGGGTGGCGGCAGAGCCGGTGCAGCTCAATGGCATGTTCAAAGGATTCATCGACCTGACCTTTGAACACGATGGTCGTTATTACGTGGCCGACTACAAATCCAACTGGCTGGGCGTTGATGAACTGGCCTACACCGCGCAGGCCATGGAGCAGTCGATCCTCGACAACCGCTACGACCTGCAATACGTGTTGTACCTGTTGGCGTTACATCGTCAGCTCAAGGCTCGCTTGCCAGATTACGATTACGATCGGCATCTCGGCGGTGCGCTGTATCTGTTTCTGCGCGGGACTCGCGCAGACAGTCGCGGTGTATATTTTGCCCGTCCGCCCCGTGAATTGATTGAGCGCCTCGACCGGATGTTCCAAGGCAAACCCGAACCCAAGGCCGAGCCCGCATGGGAACAGGGAGTCCTGCTATGAGTCGCACCTTCGACGATCTGCTGCCGACCCCGTTGACAGCCGACAGCCTGTCCTCGCTCTCGCCTCTGACCCGTGCTGAAGACTTGCTGTTGCTGCTCAATCGTTGGGTTGAGCGAGGTTGGTTGCGTGCGCTCGACAAGGCGTTCGTGGCATTTCTTCACGAGCTTGAGCCGGATACCGATCCACTGGTATTGCTCGCTGCGGCACTGACCAGCCATCAGCTCGGGCATGGCCATGTGTGTCTGGATTTGTTTGAAACCCTTAAAGCCCCGGATTTTGCCCTGTCGCTCCCGCCCGAAGGCGATGTGCAAGGGGGTGTGCTGTTATTGCCCTCGCAACTGCTTGAAACGCTCGATGGCGCCCATTGGTGCAAGGTTCTGGCGAGCAGTCCCTTGGTCGCCCTGGCGGCGGATAGCCGTGATGCGGCGCAACAGCGGCCGTTGGTCTTGTCATCAAAGCGGTTGTACCTGCGACGCTATTGGGCTTACGAGCGCCGTATCGATTCGGCGCTACGCCAACGTCTCGCCCAAGTTGAGGCGACGCCGGGTGATCTGCCGCAGCGACTGGATGAACTGTTCGGCTCAGCCAAGCCTGGCGAGGTGGTCGACTGGCAGAAACTCGCCTGTGCTCTTGCCACGCGGGGTGCCTTCAGCATTATCACGGGCGGCCCCGGTACGGGCAAAACCACCACCGTGGTGCGTTTGCTCGCGCTGCTTCAGGCGCCGGCGGTCGAGGCAGGCCTGCCACTGCGCATTCGTCTGGCAGCACCGACTGGCAAAGCGGCTGCGCGGTTGACCGAGTCGATCAGTCAGCAAGTGCAAACGCTGACAGTCGCCGAAAACGTGCGGGCCAAGATCCCCTGCGACGTCACCACGGTGCATCGCTTGCTCGGCAGCCGTCCCGGCACCCGGCACTTCCGGCACCATGCCGGTAACCGCTTGCCATTGGATGTGCTGGTGGTCGACGAAGCGTCGATGATTGATCTGGAAATGATGGCCAATCTGCTCGACGCGTTACCGCCGCATGCGCGTTTGGTGTTACTGGGCGACAAGGATCAACTGGCCTCCGTGGAGGCCGGTGCGGTGCTGGGGGATCTGTGCCGTGATGCCGAAGACGGTTGGTACAGCCCGCAGACCCGGCAGTGGCTGGAGTCGGTCAGCGGCGAATCCCTGGCGGCCGGCGGTTTGCATGAAGACCTCGACGGTTCCCATCCATTGGCTCAGCAAGTGGTCATGTTGCGTCACTCGCGGCGCTTCGGCGAGGGCAGCGGCATCGGCCAGCTCGCGCGACGGGTCAATCAGCAGTTACCGGAGGAGGCGCGGCAGTTGCTGGCGACGGGGCACTATGACGATGTGTTTTCGTTGCTGCTCAAGGGCGAGCACGATCACAAACTGGAGCGCCTGCTGCTCGAAGGCCATGGCGATGGCCCGCAAGGTTATCGGCATTATCTGAGTGTGCTGCGCAATCAGCGTCCACCACTGGGCAGGCCGCTCGAGCATCCGGACTGGATCAGTTGGGCCCGTGAAGTCTTACAAGCGTTCGACACCTTTCAGTTGTTGTGCGCGGTGCGCAAAGGGCCATGGGGTGTTGAAGGCCTCAACCAACGCATCACCGCCGCGCTGCTCAAGGCACGTCTGATCGAGAACGACCAGCAATGGTACGAAGGCCGCCCGGTACTGATGACCCGTAACGACTACGGTCTTGGTTTGATGAACGGTGACATTGGCATCGCCCTCAAACTGCCGGAACGCGAAGGGCCTGACGCTGGAAAACCGGTATTGCGCGTAGCCTTCCCGCGTAATGACGGTCAGGGCGGGGTACGTTTCGTGTTGCCGAGTCGGCTCAATGACGTCGAAACCGTTTACGCCATGACCGTGCACAAATCCCAGGGCTCGGAGTTCGCCCACACGGCGCTGATTCTGCCGGATGCCTTGAATCCCGTGTTGACCAAGGAATTGATCTACACCGGTATTACCCGGGCCAAGCACTGGTTCACACTGATCGAACCGCGCACCGGGGTATTTGAAGAGGCGGTACAGCGCAAGGTCAAGCGTCTGAGCGGACTCATGCTGGAGCTGGAAGAGGGGGCCGAACCTCGTTGATGACAAACGTTAGGATTTTCGCTAATTGCTGACCAACCAGTCAGAGGCTGCTGTTTCGCTGGTGATTCAGCGCTGTGCTATCGTTGCGGCATCATTTCGCTGCGATTGAAGAGAATCCCTGCATGAAGGTGGCTGTCTGGGCGACAGAGCGCGCGGTTCGCTGCAAGCACGTAGTGCTTGTCGGTCTGCTCTGGTTGTTGGCGGGTGTGGCTGTCGCGCAACCGCAAACGCCGACGGGCATGGCTGAGCAGCGTGCCCGTTCTGTCACCAAGGTCGTTCTTGGCATCCTCAGCTACGCACGCTGGCCAGTGGAACCTGCGCAGTTGCGCCTGTGCGTCGTCGGCCCCACCGAATACACCGATGACCTGGTCAAAGGCACCACTCAAGCCACAGGCAGGCCGGTCATTGTGCGTCGCCTGCTGGCCGACAACCCGGCCATCGTCAGCGAATGCGATGCGGTGTACATCGGCAAACTGACCGCAGATGAACGCAGTCGCCTGTTCACTTCACTGATTGGCCATCCGGTGTTGAGCATCAGCGAAGGCGACGATCAGTGCACGGTCGGCAGCCTGTTCTGCCTGCGGGTGGGCGACGATCAGGTGGCCTTCGAAGTCAATCTCGACTCCGTTGCGCGTAGCGGCGTGCGCATTCATCCAAGCGTGTTGCAACTGTCCCGTCGCAAACCGGCGGCGCCATGAAACGGTTCAGTTCCAAAGTTCGTCCCACTCTGGGCTCGGTCATCGGTCGCGGGCATTTGATTGTGGCGCTGGTGGCTGTGGCAATGGCCAGTGTTTCGCTGACCCTGCTGGGCGTTCTGGCGCTGCGGGTCTATGCGGATCACAACTTGCACCTGATTGCGCGCTCGATCAGTTACACCGTCGAAGCGGCGGTGGTGTTTAACGACAAGGCTGCGGCCACCGAAGCGTTGGCATTGATTGCCTCCACCGAGGAGGTCGCCGATGCCCAGGTGCTCGATGCTCAAGGCCAACTGATAGCGCGCTGGCAGCGACCGGAGAACGGCTTGATCTCCGAACTGGAAATGCAGACCGCCCGCGCCATCCTGGAGAAACCGATCAGCCTGCCGATCCTCCATCAGGATCGTGAAATTGGACGCATCCTGCTCACGGGGCATGGCGGCAGTCTGATGCGCTTTCTGCTGAGCGGTCTGGCGGGGATCCTTCTCTGTACCGCGATCAGTGCCTGGGTGGCGCTCTATCTGGCGCGTCGGCAGTTGCGTGGCATTATCGGCCCGCTGCACAGCCTCGCTACGGTGGCCCACGCCGCCCGCAGTGAGCGAGCACTGGACCGTCGCGTGCCGCCGGCGCAGATCGCCGAGCTCGACAACCTCGGCAACGACTTCAATGCCTTGCTCGACGAGCTCGAATCCTGGCAAAGCCATCTGCAAAGCGAAAACGAAACCCTTGCCCACCAAGCCAGCCACGACAGCCTGACCGGGTTGCCTAACCGGGCATTTTTCGAGGGCCGCTTGATCCGTGCCCTGCGCACCGCCAGCAAGCTCAACGAGCGGGTGGCGGTGTTGTTTCTTGACAGTGATCGCTTCAAAGGGATCAACGACAATTTCGGCCATGCCGCCGGCGACGCGGTGTTGGTGGCCATCGCCAATCGTGTCCGTGCGCAATTGCGTGAGGAGGATCTGGTGGCGCGACTGGGCGGTGATGAGTTCGCCGTGTTGCTCACGCCGCTGCACAAAGTCGAAGATGCCGAGCGCATTGGCGACAAGATTCTCACCAGCATGGACATGCCCATCGCGCTGCCCGGCGACAGCAGTGTCGTGACTTCGCTCAGCATCGGCATCGCGGTTTATCCCGATCATGGCGTCACGCCGGGTGCTTTGCTCGATGCTGCCGACGCGGCAATGTATCAAGCCAAGCGCTTGTCTCGCGGCGCTCAATTCACCGCTGGGTCGGAGCACCCGGTCGATTCCGTTCAAACCAGGAGCTGACTCTCGTGTTCACACTTTCAATTCGCATTATTTCTGCCCTGCTGTTGTTGGCCTCACTGGCCCTGACCGGTTGCCAGACTGCCCCGCAAAAGGGGCTGACCCCGGCACAAGTCGCAGTGCTTAAACAACAAGGCTTCGAGCTGACCGACGAAGGCTGGGAGTTTGGTCTGTCCGGTAAGGTGTTGTTTGGCAGCGATGTTGAAAGCCTGAACACACAAAGCACCGAGATCGTCGAGCACATCGGCAAAGCATTGATGGGTGTCGGCATCGAGCGCGTGCGGGTCGATGGTCACACCGATGCTTCAGGCCAGGAAAATTACAATCAGCAACTCTCGCTACGCCGCGCCAAGAGTGTTGCCAAAGTGCTCGCCACAGTCGGCATGAAGCAAGAGAACATTCAATTGCAAGGCCTGGGCAGCAGCGAGCCAGTGGCGTCCAACGACACCGCGGCGGGCCGTACGGAAAACCGTCGGGTGTCGATTGTGGTCAGCGCTGATTAATCGGCAAACCGCATCTCCCGAGTCTGCCCCATCAACAGACCCTGATTACGCTCGGTCACCTCACGGATGTAATCCCACAACAGGGTGATCCGCTTCAACTTGCGCAGGTCCTCACGGCAGTACATCCAGAACTTCAAGGAACTCAGGTTAACCCAATGATTATGGGGGGGATCCGCCATGAGCATCCTTGAAGTTCGACCTGCTGTTACAAACACCGTTACAACCCTCGCTGTTCCTTCGAAGCCAACCATTAGGCTTGCTAAGCCCTATCACTACAGACGCAACGGTATTTACTACATGCGTCTCAGGGCTACGGGTAGCATCACTGAGGCTGCTGCGGTTTCTCTTCAGACCAGTAACAGGCGGGACGCATTGGACGCCTCAGAGCAGCTCGCTGGATTCGTCAGGGCCTTTCATCTGGAGAACCCCGAGGCGCCGTGGAGCAAGCTGAAAGAACATTTTCGTGCTGTCTCGGTGGAACTGTTTGAGTCAGGACGTGATGGTAACGTCACGCAGGTGTGGGGCGATTTGCACGATAGTAATGCTGGACCTGTTGGCGGTTCGACCAGGTCCGTGAAGTCCGTAGAGAACGTTCCCGTGTCCCTTTCTGTACTGTCGCCAGCGATGACGTTTGAGATTCTCTCGGCGCTCTACTTGGCTGACCGTGGGCAAGACCAAAAAACCTCAACCCTGAAGGAAACCAAGATTTGCCATGGAACAATCGCGTCGGCTCTTGGAGAACTGGACATGCAGACTCACTCACGGGCGGATCTCGTAGCACTGCGTGAGCACCGTGTTAAGCCGCTCGGATGGGGCGCCGGATATCCAGCAAACTTATTTTTTCAGGCTGCTACACAAGCGACCCCACCCTATAGCTATTTCCAAAAATCGGCGGGGCCAGGAACTGGCTGGATCGAGTGATGTAGAATCTTTATCGCTCGCTCACACCTTCAGTTTAACCGCCGTGCAGGATGACAGTCCTTTGGTGTGGGCGGGTCTTGATTACAGCACTACATCTTTGTCTTTCAACGCTATTTCTATCACCTGCTCTGGGGATAGTTGCTGTGGATAATCTGCTTCATCGAAGTATTCGTCTGGCCAGAAGATCAGATCGGATATGCGTTCATTGGGTATGTTGATTGCCAACATGCTCAACCAGAACTCGACTTCATGGTCAGCGCCAACACCCTCCATGACCCTTCGAGCCAACTCAACCAACTCTTGCTTGGTCACGTCTGCCACGCGCCGCTCATACGGTGTTGCTAAGACCTTGCGAACCCATGTGTCGTGAGATTGCCCACCATAGATTCCCTGAAAGTCGATGAACTCAAGTGCGGTCATTGCTTCCCGATTGAATGCTGCCACCTGACTCTGGGTGTGTTCTTCGTGCCCGCAATCAATTTCTTCGGAAAGTTTCGTCAGTCGAGCAACCAAAGACTCGTCCAGCAACGGAGGCATTAAATCAGGGCGAAGCTTCATATTTTCTTTCACACTCCATTGATTATTCTTTGAATCCCGGCAAGCCTTGAGCGGCGCAGGTCAGCTCAAATTACAGGTGAGCTGGAAGATACAACCCGGGTCGAAAATTCGCCTGCCTGCTAAAGCCTCAGTGGCTGCGAGCTGTGCGACGCTAAGGTTATAACCCTCATCTCCGCGTTGAGGTGAAGACCAGTTCATGATTTTAGCTAAGAAAACTCTGAAAAAGACTTTCTGATTTTGGCAAAATCCCCAGATTCCACCCGCCGAGTTTTCCGATGAAGCAGATGACCTTCGCCGACGC
>NZ_JBIUWN010000112.1:0-13508 GCF_044743485.1 Pseudomonas sp. NPDC087614
GCTCGCCACCCCTGATCAGGTCACGGTTCCGCCCGCCCACGTCGCACTCGACGCTCACTGTATCGGGGCCGCGCCCAGCGAGGCCGGTACCGCTCGCGGCGCTGGAGGTGGTCTGACCCCCCCCACCCTTGCCGGATGTAACCACGAGAATCTTGGCCAAGGTGTTTCACCCCTAAGGAAGAAGGACTTTTTAGCCCCTGAAAAACATCTCTTGAAAACTACTGCAGTCGGACAGCCTTGGCTGGAATTCGGCTTTTGGCCTTTTTCCTACTTCGTTTGAGCCGTTTTCGCTACGTTTTAGAGATGCTTGGAAAATGCGGCAGTATCCGTTAAAGCCGAATGATGTTCAACACGTCGCCCGACAGGCTGACCTGGACGCCCGAGCCCCACATTGGATCGCGACGCAGGTCTTCGGAAACCTTGTAGTGGCCGGCGATGGAGATCAGTTCAGCGCTCAATTGCTGACAGAAAATCCGTGCCTTGGTGTCACCTTTGACGCCAGCCAGCGCACGACCGCGCATTGGGCCGTATACATGGATGTTGCCATCGGCCAGAAGTTCCGCCCCCGGACTGACGGAGGACACTACTACCAAATCGCCACCCTCGGCATATATCTGTTGGCCACCACGCACTGGCGTAGTGATGACGCGGGTCGGTTTGATGGTCGGCTCCGGCGGTTTTTCCGGTTTCTTTTTGACTTCGGCTTCAGTGGGTTCCAGCGGCCTTTCACGGGCGCCGGACGGCGGCAGTACCGGAATGTCGATGGCGATGGCAGCGGCGATGTCTTCGATGCGGCTGGCGCGAATCGCCAGGGTGCGCAGGCCATGCTGACGGCATACGCGCATCAGCCCCGGCAGATCGACCGCGCCTTCGCTCGGCGGCAGCTTGTCCAGTGCCAGAACCAGCGGTGCATTGCTGAAAAAATTCGGCGCCTGGGCGACTTTGGCGGCCAACTGCCGATCGAGGTTCTCGAGGTCGTTACGGGCCAGTTCCAGCACAGTGATGGCCAGCATGCTGCCCTTGAGCTGAAATACGGGATCTTGGTCTAACGGTTCGGTTTGGCTCATGTCGGCATACAACGGCTTGTCACTAAAAGTGCCGAGACTTATAACGAGAACGCCGACGAGCCGCAAGCCGGGTCGAACGATGTAGAATGCGCGGCCACTGTATTTACGGAAGCTTTAATGGATCGCCCGCGTTTTCGAACAGCATTTCTTTCTCCACGCTTCTGGCCGCTCTGGTGCGGTCTGGCGCTTTTGTGGCTGATCGTGCAATTGCCGTATCCGGCATTGCTGACCATCGGTCGAGTTCTGGGCGCGTTGATGTATCGCGTGGCGGGCGACCGGCGGCGTATCGCCAAGCGCAATCTTGAACTGTGCTTCCCGGAAAAATCCGCCGCCGAACGCAAGCGTCTGCTCAAGGAAAACTTCGCCTCCACCGGCATCGCCTTTTTTGAGATGGCGATGAGCTGGTGGTGGTCTCGTGAACGGCTGGCGAAACTGGCCCACGTCGAAGGCCTTGAGCATTTGCAAAAGGCTCATCGTGAGGGCAAGGGCGCGATCCTGATGGCCGCGCATTTCACCACGCTGGAAATCGGCGCGGCCTTGCTCGGCCAGCAGCACACCATCGATGGCATGTACCGCGAACACAAAAACCCGTTGTTCGACTTCGTTCAGCGTCGGGGCCGCGAGCGGCACAACCTCGATTCACTGGCGGTGGAGCGCGAGGACGTGCGCGGCATGCTCAAGCTGCTGCGCTCGGGTCGGGCGATCTGGTACGCACCGGATCAGGACTACGGTGCCAAACAGAGTATTTTTGTGCCGCTGTTCGGCATTCAAGCCGCGACCGTGACCGCGACCAGCAAATTTGCTCGATTGGGCAAAGCGCTGGTGGTGCCGTTCACGCAGGAACGTCTGGCGGACGGCAGCGGTTATCGGTTGGTGATCCACCCGCCACTCGAAGACTTCCCCGGCGAGACTGAAGAAGCCGACTGTATTCGTATCAACCAGTGGGTCGAGAGTGCGTTGCGTGCCTGCCCCGAGCAATATCTGTGGGCGCATCGTCGCTTCAAGAGCCGCCCACCGGGCGAGCCGAAGTTGTACGCCAAACGCGGTTGACCCCATTTCTTTAAACACCATGGAGCGTTGCGATGAGCCCAGCTGAACCGGTCACAGGTTTGATTCTTTCCGGCGGCGGGGCTCGGGCGGCGTATCAGGTGGGCGTGCTGGCGGCGATTGCCGAATTGCTGCCGTTGGGCGCTGACAATCCGTTTCCGGTGATCGTCGGCACCTCGGCCGGGGCGATCAACGCCGTCAGCCTGGCCAGCGGCGCCACCGATTTTCGTGCCGCTATCGAACGCCTGACGCTGTTCTGGCAAGGCTTTCGCAGCCATCGCGTGTTGCGCAGTGACTGGCCTGGCGTGATTCGTCAGGCCAGTCGTTTCGTCAGCCACAGTTTGCTCGGCATGGGGCGGCACCTGCCGGTGGCTTTGCTCAACAGTTCGCCACTGCGCGAGCTGCTCAATGAAAAGCTGCACATGCCTGGCATTGCCGAGTCCATCGCTCGCAAGCAATTGCATGCTGTTGCAGTCACTGCGTTCGGCTACGAGTCGGGGCAGGCGGTGACGTTCTATCAGGGCGGCGGCGCCATTGATGCTTGGTTACGGCATCGACGGATCGGTGTGCCGACGCAGTTGTCGGTGGACCACTTGCTCGCGAGTTCGGCCATCCCCTTGTTGTTCGCACCGGTGAAAATCGGCGAAGAGTATTTCGGTGATGGCGCGGTACGGCAGTCCGCGCCGATCAGCCCGGCGCTGCACCTGGGGGCGAGTCGGGTGCTGGTGGTCGGCGTCAGCGGAAACCCGCGCGGTGTCGACCCGCAGCAGCCGCTGGAACGCGCTTACACGGGGCTGCAACCGACG
The DNA here is from genome assembly GCF_044743485.1 of Pseudomonas sp. NPDC087614. Classification (NCBI taxonomy): domain Bacteria; kingdom Pseudomonadati; phylum Pseudomonadota; class Gammaproteobacteria; order Pseudomonadales; family Pseudomonadaceae; genus Pseudomonas; species Pseudomonas sp. NPDC087614. Next base: position 2,921 of record NZ_JBIUWN010000112.1, read on the forward strand.
CTGGCACAGATCGGCGGCCACATGCTCAACAGCACGTTCATCGACAGCCTGGAAAGCGATATCGAGTTGCTTGAACGCTTGAACCAGTTCAGCCATCTGATGCCCGATGGCACGCCAAAGCGTGCCTTGGGCGTGGCGCCCGTGGAGGTGCTGGTGATTTCCCCCAGTCAGCCGATCGATGAGATCGCGGCGCGGCATCGGCAGGAGTTACCCGCGGCGTTACGCCTGTTCTTGCGCGGCCCGGGTGCGACCAAGACCAGCGGGGCGGGGGTAATGAGTTATCTGCTGTTCGAGGCGGGGTATTGCAGCGAGTTGATTGATCTGGGGCGGCGCGATGCGTTGGCCAAGCGCGAGGCGTTGTGCCGTTTTCTCGGGTTGCCCGTTTAACAACCAACGTTCACAGCCGTCGACAGTCGGGTAGGCAGATGAAGCCGTCCCGGGCGTTGAATCACCAGGACGGCTGACCGTCGATTTTACTCAGCCAGATGGATCAACTCTCTCGAACAATATAGAACAGCGTTTGTTGGTCCGAGACTTTCTGCATGCCGCCTGCCAGATAGACAACCTTGTTGTAATCAAGCATCCGTTGCCATTTCGACGTTTCCAAACGGGCCCTGAGTTTCGGATCATTTATTTCAGCAGCAGGACCGACTGTTCGAAGTAACTCTCCACCAATCGCCGGGAAGGGGAATCTCAATACGAATACGGTATCCAGGTCTTTGCGTTCGAAGAGCAAAGCGTCCTCCCTGAACATGCGACTGGTGCGATCTACCTCATAACCGTTACTTTCGAGAAGGTTGCTGAATATGGAGCGCAAGCTGGAGTCCTGCGAGATCAGGAATCGGCTGGCATCGAAATCGAGTCGGCTGAAGGGCTCGGCAGACGGCGATGGCAATAAAAGCTTGTGGCCTGGCAGATTGTTGCCGGGGGATGGCAGCAGGGCGCGCAACATCAGCAGCGGGTCGGCCAGCTCCGGTCTTCGTGCTCGGACGGTGGACCTGTTTTGCCAGTGATAAAGCGTGTCGAACAGAATGGTCAACCCATCGCCGTTGATGGTTTCAGACTGGTTCGCCTGATTGAACACGGCTTTGGCGATGGCGTTCGACGAATCACTCGACAAATACCGCATGGATTTGCCGACGTACTCGTTCAGCGAGACAGCAAACGGGTTTTGCTCCAGCACAGCCCATGCGCCAGCGGATTTGATGACCCACTTTGGTTGCAGTGATGGATCGGTTTTCAACATCTGCTCGAAGGCGTCGTAACGGCCGGGCGTGAAGAGGGGGTTCTGCAGGTACACAAGAACGGTATCGTCCTGAATCCGTTGCGGCACGATCACGTAGTGCAGGCCGTCTATTTCTATCGAGTCACTGCCCTCGGGTTTGCTGGATTTGCCCCAGCTTTTCCAGACTCCGGCGGTGGGTTGCGTGCCCGTTAAGCGCGCCGTCGATGGCCCGACAAGTGGTGATTGATCAGCGTCTGTCAAACGTTGGCGTTTGCTTGATCCCGGCAGTTGATCGTCGTTCGTTTTTATCCGCCAGCGTTTGGTTCCGGCAATAGGCTCAACCCGCGCGCCCAGCACGTTGCGGTCATGAGCAGCGGCTTGCTGATAACCGCCCTCCGAGTGTTTGCGTACCAGGAAAGTCGTCCCATCCTCCATGTCCACGTAGGATGCCCGGCGTTTGGTGTCGTAACGAATACCGTCCGGGCTCTCTTGCGCGCTGCTCAGACTGGCGGCCTGCCTGGGGGAAAGGGGCGTTGGCGATCCTCCTGCTGTCTCGACGTTCGCCACAACATGCATGGCCGCAGAGGACGCTTCGGGGCGCCAGTAAGGCTGTCCTTCTACCTGCTTGATGAGTGGGCCCTGTTCGCCCAGTTGCTCTGGCCAATGCAAGCGGTAGCGGCCATCGGCTTGGCGTTCGGCGCGAAAATAGCCTTCGTTGGCGACGTGGGCGTAGGTATTGCCCTCTGGACTTTCGAACAGCCCACTTTCGCCGCCGAGGGGGCGTAACTGGTCGATATTGTCAGCCGGCCAGGTAATTGCCTCCATGTTGGCTTGCAGCAACTCGGCCGAGGGGGACGGGTCGCTCACAATGACTGCTGGCGCAAGTTCGTTTGGGATTTGTGGGGTGTCTCGGGCATGAGATTCAAGTACATGACCCACTGATGTTGTCGGGTCGGAGCCGGCGATATGAGGAAGGTGGCCCACAGCCTCGTGAGGGAGCGTTTTCGGACTTGTCAGGTGTGTGTCGGTTGCAGGGGAGGAGGAGATTTTTTTCGGTGGTTTGGCCATATCGGATTTCTCTTCAACATGAGAGCTAAAGCGTTGTTGGAGAACGACGCAAGTGAACGCAGAGTCGACAGTCATCTCTTTTTGACAATCAACCGTTCGGACTCTGCGAGGGGGCATATGCTGGATAATCCGACGCCGTCTTGTGCGGTATATATGTATCGCGATCAAGGCAGTAAACGTTTCTTTCGTGTTTTTTAACGGCCTCGAATCCAGCGCTGCGTTTATCAAGTTGAAATAGCAGCGGATTATCTATGCGACGGGTACTTGCGAAAGTTGATCTGAAACCGATAGAACCGGAGCGGTTGGTTTATGATCGCATCGAGCGGAAATCACCAGATCTGACCTGTTAATGGTGCTGGCTGTCGAAGGTCTGCTAAACCAGTGGCGTCCTGGAAAGCTGTAGAACACACGTTTGTCCGGGTGGTTGTACAACTGGGCATGAAGGACTGGAAGTTCATGGTCTCCAAGCAATGCTTGACTGTCGGGCAGCGTGGCGGGGTAAGCCGGTGGCTCGACAAAATAACGAGCATCAATGCCGGAGACTGCAATTTGGTCGAAGGAAAGATCGACTGTCCGGATGATGCCTTCTTCGGTCGTCACGTACACCCTGTCGATAATGTCCGCACTGTCTTCATAGACGGGCAGATGAACAGTGCAACTTCCGATGTACAGTTTGTTGTTGGTCAGTTTTATCTCAATAGTGCCCAGCGCTGTAGCATCGATATACCAGGTGGAAGAGTGCGACAATCTCACACGGGCGCTGGCGAGACCGCCTGGCGTCGAAATCTTGATGGTCATGTTGGCTACCAGATGAAGGAAGTACGTACCGCCTTCACCTTCCAGGCTCTCCATCGCCGTTTGCGCGGGATGAGATGAAAATTTGGCGCAGGCCCTCCCTGAGCTCAGTTTATAAGGTTCGTTTTCAGGAAGTTCAAACGGGTATTTGCCTCGTCGGTACCGCAGCGGCAACTGAATGAGATGTTTCCAGCGCATGAATTCAGATGTTTTATAGTCCGAAGGTTCTTCTGTTGTGGTGAGTCCGGCATTGGCCATCAGGCCGTCGTTGAAAATAAACAAGTATTGTTGGTTGGGGTGTTCGCGCATGTGTTGCAAGGCGAACCCCATGTCTGCCGACAGTTTGAAGCTCGAAAAATTTCGAAGTGTTAGTGTTTTTTTATCGAGTGTATAGATCAAGTCACATTGAATATCGATCTCGCTTTCTTGACTCACAAAGGCACCGTAGGATACTTCTACTTTTGTCAGTTCGGTGCTCGCGTAATCCAGATAAAGCTTGATGGCTTCTTTGGGGCGTTTTACCGAGCGGAAGATGATGTTTTTATCGGTGCGTGGGAGGTAATAACCGGTGAATCTCTGGTGCTCGATAAAGCAATCGGGGGTGTAAAGAATAGTCGGTTCTATGGGGCTTCCTTGGCGGGTGATCACCGCTTTGACGTATTCGCGTTTAGAGTAGGTTATCGTTTCAGGGAGATCCGGGGTCAGGTGATAGCCGTCCTTGGTAACGAATGTCAGTGTCTTGTTTTTTAACTGACGTTTATTCGCTACTTCTTCATAAACGTCGTGTATGACTACACGGGTTTTCGGCGAATCGTCCATATCAAAATTCAACGTGACCCACAGAGAGTTATCGGCTCTCACCTCGAAACCATCTATCAGGTCCTTTCGGCAGCCCAGTTCAATAATGCTGTTCTCTTTACCGTCTTCGGTGATGGATAGTTGCCCGGGAACATGGGCAACGAAATATTCATCTGCGCCGGCATCACCCCAGGCTTCTGCACCCGAGGCCAGCAGTTGGATGATGTCGTTTCCTGCCCCCGCTCTGACGATGTCGGCGCCATGGGCCTTGATGACGTTGCGCTCCGGGGTTCCGGTCACGGTGCTGGACGCATGCGCTACGGTTTCGACATTTTCGATGCTCTCGACAACGCCGAGCGGGATACGGTTGTTCCCGCTTTCTGTAGCTGAGTCTGCAGTGATCGCATGGACCGTACCGGCCGGCAAGTCGACGTCATATCCGGCCTGTGGCTGCTTCTGGTGATGGTTTTTCAAATCAATCCTGCCCAGGATCAACGAGTCGTCGCCTGCCCCGCCCTTCAACGTCCAGCGATCAGAAAGTTCTAGAGTTGCCTGATGATTGATTTTTGCGCCCTGGAAGACGAAGAAGTCATCCTTCTCGCCGCCTGTCAGTTGTTTGTTTCCAGCGCCGTAGTAGAAAGCGTTCGGCTTCTTTTCTACCCCTTCAATGGAGTCATCACCACCGCCAATGAACCACAGGATGCTCTTTTCTGCTCCTGCTATACCCAGTTCAGCACCGGGCGTTTCGGCTGTCACCCCGTTTCGGCCGTCAATGATGTCGTTGCCGTCCTTTATTTTTGGCTTCATGACGGTATGCCGTTCCCACTTTCTGGTTAACCAGTGATGACGGCCTTCCAGGGTTGGTTCCAGTTCCACGTCGAAACTACCGTTAACGACGGCTTCGGTGGTGTCCTTCAATTGGACGTCGAGCAATGCCCTGGCCGTTTGCTTCAATTGTTTTGCGTGGTCGATCTTGGCTTTGGCGCTGAGAAAACGATTATGGACATCTTCGTCCGGATCCATGAAGCAGAATGCAAACCAGCCTGTGCGCCAGCGTTCTTCGACAGTGAGTTCGATGTAGTCATCGATGTCATCAACTATCCGTACAGCGGCATAGACCTGTGAGCCGAAAGCCATCAATGCTCCGGCAGCAAGGCCCACGGGACCTGCGGCCGAGAAACCGGCCATGGCTGCAGAGCCAAGGATGATCGTCATCGCGCCGCTGGCGACACTCAGGCCACCACTGACATAGAGATCCATCGCTGCCTTGCCAGTGGCATTTTCCGCTGCGATGAATGATCTGACGGCCGTGGTAATGTCGAACGGCAGGGTCAGTGCTCCTCCGACCAAACCACCGGAGCGGCTCAATCTGATTGCGGTACGAGTCTTGGCAAAATCCTTGAAGGCATTCTGGCCAGCCTTGAGCATTCTCGTGGCTTCTTGAGTAATTGTTACGTCGGTGATGATAGAGCCAACTTCTGCGAGAAGGCCGGCACCGTTGATTTTAAGTTCAGTAGAATCGTGGGCTTTGTACGCGTGGTACAAACCGCGAATTCCCATGAATATTCCGAATGCTTGAATGCCGACGCTAGAACCGAGCGTGAAATTGCTCAACGCCTTCGATATCCAATGAGGCGGATTTTTCGGTAAGTTGGCGTGCCGTAGATCCAGTTTGTGTGCTGAATTCAATAGCTTCTCTAATTTACTGCGAAGTTTTCCTGCGTCATCAGTACGGTCGGTGTCCTCTCTGATCAATCGCGCAGAAGTGATCGGTCGCCGACTGGCCATTTCGAACAGCAGATCTGGCAACAAGTAACTGTCCCGGCCGGTTGCCGATTTCATAATGCTTTCTATATCGTTCAAACTGAACTGTAACGAGTTGATGAAAGATCGCTTCGGTACGCGGAAGAATGTGTTTGTTCCATTTAAAGGCTGGCCGTCAATACGTGCGCCCAATACTGCGAGGGATACTCGTGTTACGGATATAGGGCCGATTTCAATTGGGCCAAAGATACGGTCGTTTATTTTAAGTTGGCTTGTTTTTTCGCTGCTTTGCGCATTTTTCCCGTTAGCTGTCTCACTGTTCAGATCAAGAGTCGAATCAGCGTGTTGATTGGGGCCCAAAGGTTCCAGTTCGGTTATGATAACCGCATCATGATGTATCGAGGCGTCTTGGAAGGGGGTGGCCATTTGAATATCCTTATTCGAGTGGTCTTTATTTTGAGCATCGGGTGGCATGTTAGTGTTGGGTTTTTACTTCTGTATATCTTTGGTTTGTTGCCATGTATTGCACATGCGCAGAAGTTATTGTTGATGTTTTAGTTTGCCATTTTCAGGTTCGAGTGGGTGCAACCGGCCTTGACATTATTAAACCGGTTTTAGGGCCGGTCTGGTTTTGTTTGAACGCTGTATTGTCTTGGCGGGTATCATCGCGGGCGAACTCCCACAGGTTTTGTGAACGGCACGGATCACTGTGGGAGCTTGTTCGCGAAGGCGCCCCTGAGGACGCCGCGGGATCAGAAGTGGAACTTCACCAGGAAGCTGGTCACGTTCTGATTGGTGGTGAACGCACGGGTGTCGTCAATCCCGTACTTGTCTTTCCAGTAGTCGTACTCGACACCCACATACAACTGCTTCTCGCCGAAATTCAGCGCCTTGCCCAAGTCATATTTGACCTGAGGGTTGAAGTGCAGGTTGGCGTGGTATTCGCCACGGTGGTTGACATCGTTGTCGACCACCCAGTCCATGAAACCGTCGATCAGAATATTCGAATCGCCGACCGGGATGGTGTAAGACCAGACCGGCGTGATCTGCCAGACGTTGTCGCCCGGACGCGAACCTTCGGTGTGGCGCTGGTAGAAGTTCAACTGAAAGTAGTCGAAGCCCGGGATCGCCAGGTCAAAGCCAGGACCGATCAGATACGACTCGACGTCGCCTTCACCGAATTCATAAGTCATTGCCAACAGCACGTCTTTGACCGGGCCGAACTCGATTTTCTGGTCGAGAATCTTGCCAAGCGACAGGCGCGGGCTGAATTCGCCATAGTAGGTGTTGTTGCCGACACCGCCGTCTGGTTTGCCGTTATAGAAGATCTTGTCGACGAACAGGAAGTTGTCCCCATACTTCCAGCCGTCGGCGTGCTCGAAGGTCACGGTCTGCTGAATGGCAGGGTTGACCTTGAAGTCCTTGCCGTAGAGGTAGGTCAGGCTGTTGTTCTGCCATTGCAGCAGACCATCGGCCATGGCCTGGCCCCCGGCCAGCATGGATCCCGCGAGTATCAGGCTGGTGCACATACGTTTCATTCGGTTGCTCCCAAAGTAGGTGTTCCACGTTTATTTTTTTAAGATCGGCGCTCTGGTGTGGCGCCTTTTTTCTTCGTTGCAAAAGTCATCCAAACGGTCAGCTTTCATGCTGTTAGCAAAAGCTGAGCCAAGGCTTTCAAAAAGCAAAAAAACGCCCTCTCGTCTGCTGAAAAACAGTCGATTGAGTGTGTTTTCGGGATGCCTCGGCACTGACCGGGGCCGGGATAAGTTGGCTTTTGGGTCAGAAATTAAATCCGGGCTTTTTTTTAGACCGAATTCAAGAGGCCGCGGAGAATACTGACTCCTCGGCCAGCTCTCAAGTGCCCCGCAACAGAGCACTGGCAACAGGTATGGGGCACGGTTGCGGGTCATCTTAAAAGTGCACCTTCGCCGTACTCGTAGGTCATCGCCAGCAGGAACTCGATCTTCTGGCCGAAGTTCTTGCCGTACAAGTCGCTCAGGCTGTTGGTCTGCCACCGCCGTAAATCGCCGGCCATGGCTTGGGAGGCGGCGAGCAGGTCGCCACTCAATAGCGAGTTCGATTGCGTGCGAATCATCGGGTGCTCCCTCTTGTTTTTATTGTTTGAGGCGGGGGTGCTGTTAGTGCTGGTGTGCGTGGCAGTCGTTGATCACTGCGCGCTCTTTGCCGCCGAGGATGTTGAACAACAAGTTCAGCGTCAGTGCGCTGAGGGTTGCCATGGCGATACCGCTATGGGTGATCGGACTCATCCACATCGGCAGATGTGCGAAGAACTCCGGACGGACCACCGGGATCAGCCCCATGCCGATGCTCACCGCCACCAGCAACTGATTGCGACGGTCACCGATGTCGGCTTCTTGCAGAATCTTGATGCCGGTCGCCGCGACCATGCCGAACATCGCAATTGCCGCACCGCCGAGCACGGCCGGTGGAATCGACGCCACGAGGAACGCCGCTTTGGGCAGCAGGCTGAGAACGATCAGCAAGCCACCCGCAACGATCGTCACCGAGCGGCAGCGCACGCCCGTCATCTGTACCAGGCCGATGTTCTGCGCAAAGGAGGAGTGGGTGAAGGTGTTGAAGAACCCGGCGAAAAACGACGCCGCCGCGTCACACATCAAACCGCGACGCAGCATGCGCGGGCAGACGTCCTGGTCGGTGATCTTGCCCAGTGCCAAAAACATTCCGGTGGACTCGACGAAGATGATCACCACGACCAGGCACATCGAAAGGATCGGCGCGAGTTCGAATTTCGGCATGCCGAAATGCAGCGGGGTGACGAACTGAACCCATGGCGCGTTGGCCATGCCGCTCAGGTCGACCATGCCGATGGCGCCGCACAACACGTAGCCGAAGCACATGCCGATCAACACGGAAATATTCACCCAGAAGCCACGCATGAAACGGTGGATCAGCAAAATGGTGCCCAGCACCAGTGCGGCGATGGCCAGATAAATCGGTGAACCGAATTGCGCAGCAGCGGCACCGCCACCGGCCCAATTCACGGCCACGGGAAACAACGACAAACCGATCGAGGTGATGACCGTGCCGGTCACCAGCGGCGGGAAGAAGCGTACGACCTTGGACATGAACGGCGCGATGATCATGCCGAAGAATCCAGCGGCGATGGTTGCACCGAAGATCCCTTGCAGACCGATACCGGGCATGCCAGCCATGGCGACCATGCTGCCGACAGCGGCAAAACTGGCGCCCATCATCACGGGCATGCGGATGCCCATCGGGCCGATGCCGAGCGACTGCACGATGGTGGCGATGCCAGCGACCAGCAGGTCGGCGTTGATCAGGAAGGCGATTTCTTCACGACTCAGGCCAGCGGCCTGTCCGATGATCAGCGGCACCGCGATGGCGCCACCGTACATCAGCAGAACGTGTTGCAAACCGACCAGGATCAGTTGCAAAAAGGGCAAACGCTGAATGGCGGGTGCGTCGGGGATGCGCGCTTTGGACAGCTCGGACATGCAACACCTCGGATCTTTTTTATTCTTGTGATTGAACAGCTGTCGGGTTGCTCACAGCTGTTTCTTTGCATCAGGTAAACCTGTGGGAGCGGGCTTGCTCGCGAAGGGGCCATACCATTCAACATCACGTTGACTGCCCCGACGCTTTCGCGAGCAAGCCAGCTCCCACAGGGCTAAAGGGTGTCCTGGTGGGAACGAGCCTGCTCGCGAAATTTTAAGGGCTTAGTTGGTCTGGGCTCCCTGCGCGATCCATGCACCGATCAGGTCACGTTCCTGCTGGGTCATCTGTGTGATGTTGCCCAGTGGCATGATCTGTGTGGTGATGGCTTGCGCTTGGATCCGCGCCGCGTTCTGGCGGATCTGCTCGGGGGTGTCGAACATCACACCCGCTGGCGCTGCGCTGAACAACGGGCTGGTTGGTTTGGCCGAATGGCAGACCGCGCAACGTTCCTGGATCACGTTGTGCACCTTGTCGAACGCAGGACCTGCGTTGGACGCTTGCGCCGGTGCAGCAGGGGCAGCCGGAGCTGCAGGTGCCGCCGCTTCAGCCGGTTTCGCGCCACCACCCAGCGCCGTTTCCGGCAGCGGCTGGTATTCGATTTTCGCAGGCGCCTTGGCCACGTCCGGGCTGGTCATCGGTGCAGGGCCGGTGACGTAAGCCAGGCTGATCATGCCCACCGCTGCCACCGGCAGTGTCCAGGCAAACTTGTGGCTGTCGTGACGGGTGTTGAAGTAGTGACGCACCAACACTGCCAACACGGCGATCCCGGCCAGGATCAACCAGTTGTACTGGCTGCCATAAGTGCTCGGGAAGTGGTTGCTGATCATGATGAACAGCACCGGCAGGGTGAAGTAGTTGTTGTGACGCGAACGCAGCAAGCCTTTGGCGGGCAGCGCCGGGTCCGGGGTGCGGTTCTCGGCAATCGCGGCGACCAGTGCGCGCTGCGCCGGCATGATGATACGGAACACGTTACCGACCATGATGGTGCCGATGATCGCGCCGACGTGCAGGTAAGCACCACGACCGCTGAATACTTTGCTGAAGCCATACGCCGCGCCGATGATCAGCACGAACAGAATGAAACCGAGCAGAGCAGGGCGTTTGCCCAGGGCCGAGTCGCACAGGAAGGAGTAGATGAACCAGCCCAGGAACAGCGAGCCAATACCGATGGCCACGCCTTCAGGGCCGCTCAGCGTGCTGCCCGGAGCCAGCAGATAGAGCGTCGGGTTGGAGTAGAACACCACGCACAGCAGCGCGATACCCGACATCCAGGTGAAGTAGGCTTCCCATTTGAACCAGTGCAGGTTTTCCGGCATTGCCGGTGGGGCCAGTTTGTATTTTTCCAGGTGATAGATACCGCCGCCGTGGATCGCCCACAGGTCACCGGCCAGACCGGTTTTCGGGTTGACGCGGTTGAGGTTGTTCTCCAGCCAGACGAAG
>NZ_JBIUWN010000113.1:0-12440 GCF_044743485.1 Pseudomonas sp. NPDC087614
TCGCGGTTGCAACCGAAGGCGGTCATCAGCGGTCTCGGTTTCGAGACGGCCGACCGCTACGGGCGCTACCTGCAAGCAGATTTCGACAAAGTCAGTATTGCCACCTTGCTGCTACCTTCGGGGATGAACGGCGATGAGGACTTGAACCAGAAGTTCAAGCTCATGGACGACTTCGGCAAGTACCTGGACAAACAGCGGCGCAAACGTCGCGAGTACATTTATTGTGGCTCGCTGTATGTTGCGCAGCAGAAGCTAGACATCAAGAACTGGCGCGACAGCCAGCAATCCCCGGGCTTCCTGGCGCCAGAACGCGCCTGGATGGACGAGATTGTCGGCAACATGGGCTATGTCGATGCCCTGCGTGAAGTCAGCCGTGAAGGCGACCAGTACAGCTGGTGGCCGGACAACGAACAGGCCGAGATGCTCAATCTGGGCTGGCGCTTCGATTACCAGATCCTGACCCCAGGCCTACGGCGCTTTGTGCGCAGTGCACGCCTGCCGCGTCAGCCACGGTTCTCGCAGCATGCACCGCTGATCGTCGACTACGATTGGACGCTGACCATCTAAGCGTCGATTCACAGTTGAAAAAATGCCCGTATCGCAAGGTACGGGCATTTTTTATGTCTCGGATTCAAGCAGTCCGAACCTCAAATCACGGCAAAAAACGGCAAGACCAGGTACAGCTTGATCACGATGACATTGATGATGTCGATGAAGAACGCTCCCACCATGGGCACCACCAAAAACGCTATCTGCGAAGGTCCGTAGCGCTGCGTTACCGCCTGCATGTTGGCAATGGCCGTTGGCGTCGCACCGAGACCAAAACCGCAATGCCCTGACGCCAGCACGGCCGCATCGTAATTGCTGCCCATCATTCGGAACGTTACGAAAATCGCAAATAGCGCCATGACCAAGGCTTGTACCGCCAGGATGATGAAGATCGGCAACGCCAGCGCCGCCAGATCCCACAACTTGAGCGACATCAGGGCAATAGCCAAAAACAGCGACAGGCTGACATTGCCCAGGACCGAGACCTCACGCTCGAATACCTCATACAGGCCAAGCGCCGACAGCCCGTTGCGCAAAACCACCCCCACGAACAGGACACAAACAAACGTCGGCAACTCGAATGCGGTCCCTTGCAACCAGCCATTCAACAGATTGCCGGCCAACAGACTGACCGCGATCAGCGCGAGCGTTTCGATAAATGAAAACGGCGTAATCGAGCGCTCCTTGTTTGGCTGCTCAAAGCCTTTGGGCAGCCGAGGCGCGTCCTGACTTTTGCAACCGGGCACTTGCACACGCTTGATCAGCAGACGAGCAACCGGGCCTCCAATCAAACCACCCAGCACCAAGCCAAAGGTCGCAGCGGCAATCGCCAACTCCGAGGCGGAAGCCAGACCGTACTTCTCACTGAATACCGTTCCCCACGCGGCGCCAGTACCGTGACCGCCCGCCAGGGTGATGGAACCTGTCAGCAGGCCCATCAGCGGATCGAGTCCGAGCATTGTGGCCATTGCGATTCCCATGGCGTTCTGCACGACCAGAAGCCCGGCAACCGCGAGTAGAAATATCCCAACGACGCGACCGCCCCTCTTCAGGCTGGCGAAATCCGCACTCAGGCCAATGGTGGCAAAAAACGCCAGCATCAAGGGCGTTTGCAGCGAAGTGTCAAAGCGCACTTCAATATCAAGCGTGCGCATTAACAGAAGCGCCAAGGCAACTACCAGGCCACCGGCTACGGGTTCGGGAATATTGTAGTTGCGCAAAAAACCAACACGAGTAACAAGTCCGCACCCCAGCAGCAACACTAAAGAGGCGGCCACGAGCGTTCCATAAAAATCGAGCTGAATCATTGGGATTATTCTTGGCTATATATTCAGAGGCGAACTTTTTACCTGGGCACGCCTATTGAATCGGCTGATTGTCTCAACACTGATTGCTTTTGATTCAAGGACCTTCGATGGCTTGAATATATCGAAATATTTCTGACGAAGTATGACGTGCGGCAACTTTAACAATCGGCCAGTCTTATTGCCAAGTACATGAACGACACTAAACCAGTGCAGTTGTGACTAAAAGTGTAGAAACGATAGTTATATATAAATCCATACTACCGCTGATCGCAGACAGACTTTTCCTACACACCAGAGACGTTAATTCAGTTGCAAAAATACAAATGCCCTGACAAGTCAGGGCATTTGTTTTAACGCATTGCGAACGTCATCCGCCGCTCACACGAGGGGAGCGCATTGATCGTTATTTGATCAATCGCCAAGTGAACGGATAGCGGTACGGGAAGCCCTCATTGGCCTTCACGCCCCCAATGATCGTCAGTACCAGCGCACCAATGGCCAACAAACCAAACAGGAAGAAGCCGATCACCAGCAACATCAGCAACAGGCAGATCGCCGAGGCAATCGCGACGGTAATCTGGAAATTAAGCGCTTCCTTGCCTTGGGCATCGATGAACGGATCCGTCTCGCGCTTCATCTGCCACAAGATCAGCGGCCCAATCAGGCTCCCAAACGGAATCCAGAACCCCAGCAAGGCGGACAAGTGACAAAACATGGCCCATTGGCGAACCTCCTGGCTCGGTTTGGGCAGCAACTCTTGCTCGTCACTCATCGCGTTCTCCTTGCGGGTTCGAACCTGCTCAGTCGGCCAGTGCAGCCTTTTGCAGTTCGAAGATTTCGTTCATGCCTTTCTTGGCCAGTTCCAGCATGGCGTTCAGGTCTTCAGGCTGGAACGGCGCGCCTTCAGCAGTACCTTGCACCTCGATGAAGCCACCGGAGCTGGTCATCACTACATTGAGGTCCGTCTCGGCCGCGGAATCTTCAAGATAGTCCAGATCCAGCACTGGCTCGCCCTGATACATGCCCACAGACACAGCGCCGATCATCTGCTTGAGCGGGTCGCCACCCTTCAGGCCGCCACGCTTCTTGATCACTTTCAGTGCATCGACCAGCGCAACCATGGCGCCCGTGATGGAAGCAGTACGGGTGCCGCCGTCAGCCTGGATCACGTCGCAGTCGACGTACAGCGTCACGTCGCCCAGCTTGGACATGTCCAGCGCAGCGCGCAGGGAACGGCCGATCAGGCGCTGGATTTCCAGAGTACGACCGCCCTGCTTGCCACGGCTGGCTTCTCGCTGGTTACGCTCGCCAGTGGCGCGCGGCAGCATGCCGTATTCGGCGGTCAACCAACCCTGGCCCTGACCTTTGAGAAAGCGCGGCACACCGTTTTCAACACTCACGGTGCAGATGACTTTGGTATCACCGAATTCGACCAGTACCGATCCCTCGGCGTGTTTGGTGTAGTTGCGGGTAATGCGGATCGAGCGAAGCTGATCGGCAGCGCGACCACTTGGACGTTTCATAGGAGATACCTGTACTGGGGACGGAAAACTGCCGAGCATTATAGAGCGGTGCACCGCCACTGGGCACGGGTTAAAAAATCGGGCCGACGATCGAAGGCCCTGAAACACGCATTACCGACGGGCTGCAGCCCTTTGTCACACCGTGTGTTTGGGCGCCTTCGCCGCACTGCGCTACAATCCTGCGCCTTTGCTGCCAGTCGGCTTAAATTCATTGATATCGCGCCTGCGGAGCTCACGTTCCGCGCCGATCTGCATTGCGAGGTCACCGCCATGGTGCACAGCATGACCGCCTTCGCCCGCGTCGAAAAAGCCGGCGTCCAGGGGACCCTGAGCTGGGAATTGCGCTCGGTCAACAGCCGCTATCTGGAACCGCACCTGCGTTTGCCTGAGTCCTTTCGCGACCTCGAAGGCGCCGTGCGTGAGGCGCTGCGCCAAGGCCTGTCGCGGGGCAAACTGGAATGCACCCTGCGCTTCACCGAAGAAAGCACCGGCAAACCGCTGCAAGTCGATCGCGAACGCGCCGCGCAACTGGTCGCCGCCGCCGAAACCGTGGCGGGCCTGATCAAGAACCCTGCCGCACTCAATCCTCTGGAAGTGCTGGCCTGGCCGGGCGTTCTGGTTGCTGACGCGACTGATCCGCAAGCCCTGAACGCCGATGCGCTGGCGCTGTTCAATCAAGGCTTGAAAGAGCTCAAGGCCGGCCGCGAGCGTGAAGGCGCGGAACTGGCGCGACTGATCAACGAGCGCCTGACGTCCATTGAAGAGGACGTCGTGACCCTGCGTGAACTCGTGCCGCAGATGCTTGCCACCCAGCGCCAGAAGGTCCTCGATCGCTTCACCGACATGAAAGCCGAGATGGATCCGCAGCGCCTCGAACAGGAAATGGTCATGCTCGCGCAAAAAAGCGACGTGGCCGAAGAACTGGATCGCCTGAGCACTCACATCATCGAAGTTCGCCGGGTCCTCAAGTCCGGCGGGGCGGCCGGGCGTCGCCTGGACTTCCTGATGCAGGAACTCAACCGCGAAGCCAACACACTGGGCTCCAAGGCCTTCGACCCGCGCAGCACCCAAGCCGCCGTCAACCTCAAGGTGTTGATCGAGCAGATGCGCGAACAAGTGCAGAATATTGAGTAAGGCTACCCCGACATGACCCACAGCACTGGCACCCTTTACATCATTTCCGCGCCCTCGGGTGCGGGCAAGAGCAGCCTGGTCAAGGCGTTGACCGATGCCAATCCGGAGATTCGCGTATCGATCTCCCACACCACTCGCGCCATGCGCCCGGGTGAAGTGAATGGCGTGAACTACCACTTCGTCGAACGCAACGAGTTCGTGAAGATGATCGAGCACGGTGATTTTCTCGAGCGCGCCGAAGTCTTCGGCAATCTCTACGGCACCTCGCAAAGTCACCTGCAACAGACACTGGATGAAGGCCACGACCTGATTCTGGAAATCGACTGGCAAGGCGCCGAGCAAGTACGCAAGTTGATGCCGCAGGCACGTTCGATCTTCATTCTGCCGCCATCGCTGCAGGCCCTGCACCAGCGCTTGACCAATCGTGGTCAGGACAGCGACGAAATCATTGACGGCCGCATGCGCGAAGCCGTTAGCGAGATGAGCCACTACGTCGACTACGACTACCTGATCATCAACGACGATTTTGCCCATGCTCTGGACGATCTGAAGGCGATTTTCCGTGCCAATCAGTTGATCCAGAAGCGTCAGCAGCAGCGTAACGGTAAATTGCTGGCCGAATTGCTCGGCTAAACAGCACTTCCCAAAACCGCTGCAAGGGCTTTACATTGGCACTTGCAGCGCGTTGAAGGGCTTGGTCAAAAAATCAGCGCTTCCCTAATCGCTGGTGATTTTTTAAACTGTTCAGTCCGCTCGCCCAACCGGGCAGCGCGCATATTGCATTCGCTCCGAGGAATACCATTGCCCGCTTAACCGTTGAAGACTGCCTAGAACACTTGGATATCCGCTTTGAGGTGGTCATGCTCTCTACCAAGCGTGCCCGTCAACTGGCCACCGGCGGCAAAGAGCCTCTGGTCCAGTGGGAAAACGACAAGCCTACCGTTGTAGCCCTGCGTGAAATCGCTGAAGGCCTGATGAGCTACGAGTTCATCGCCAACGCTGAAATCGTTGAAGACGAACCGCTGTTCGCAGCGTTCGAGGACGAGTCCAACGAGGCCGTCTAAGCCTATGCCTGGTCGACGTAGCACGGCGCGGGGTCACAGCTTACGGCAGGAGTCATCATGCCGAGCATAGACGCCCTCGCCGATCGCTTATCGACCTACCTCGGCAATGACCAGGTCAACCTGGTCCGCCGAGCGTATTTCTACGCCGAACAAGCCCATGACGGCCAGCGCCGTCGTAGCGGCGAGGCGTACGTCACGCATCCTCTTGCGGTGGCGAACATTCTTGCCGACATGCACATGGACCATCAGAGTTTGATGGCCGCGATGCTGCATGACGTGATCGAAGACACCGGTATCGCCAAAGAAGCGCTGCAAGCGCAGTTCGGTGAAACCGTGGCCGAACTGGTCGACGGGGTCAGCAAACTGACCCAGATGAATTTCGAGACCAAGGCCGAAGCCCAAGCGGAAAACTTCCAGAAAATGGCCATGGCCATGGCGCGCGACATTCGCGTGATCCTGGTCAAACTCGCCGACCGCCTGCACAACATGCGCACGCTGGAAGTGCTGTCCGGGGAAAAACGCCGGCGCATCGCCAAGGAAACCCTGGAAATCTACGCGCCCATCGCCAACCGGCTGGGCATGCATGCGATCCGCATCGAATTCGAAGACCTTGGTTTCAAAGCCATGCACCCGATGCGTTCCGCGCGGATCTACCAGGCGGTCAAACGCGCCCGGGGCAACCGCAAGGAAATCGTCAACAAGATCGAAGAGTCCCTTGGTCATTGCCTCGCTATCGATGGCATCCAGGGCGAAGTCAGCGGTCGCCAGAAACACCTCTACGGCATCTACAAGAAAATGCGCGGCAAGCGTCGGGCCTTCAACGAAATCATGGACGTCTATGCGTTCCGGATCATCGTCGACAAGGTCGATACCTGCTACCGCGTGCTAGGCGCTGTACATAATTTGTACAAACCGTTGCCGGGTCGTTTCAAGGATTACATCGCGATCCCCAAGGCCAACGGCTACCAGTCGCTGCACACCACGCTGTTCGGCATGCACGGCGTGCCGATCGAGATTCAGATCCGCACCCGCGAAATGGAAGAGATGGCCAACAACGGCATCGCTGCCCATTGGCTGTACAAATCCAGCGGTGACGAACAACCGAAAGGCACTCACGCCCGCGCCCGTCAGTGGGTCAAAGGCGTGCTGGAAATGCAGCAACGTGCCGGCAACTCGCTGGAATTCATCGAGAGCGTGAAGATCGACCTGTTCCCGGACGAGGTCTACGTGTTCACGCCAAAAGGCCGAATCATGGAGCTGCCCAAAGGCTCCACGGCGGTCGACTTCGCTTACGCAGTGCACACCGACGTCGGCAACAGCTGCATCGCTTGCCGGATCAACCGCCGTCTCGCACCGCTGTCCGAACCGCTGCAAAGCGGCTCCACGGTCGAGATCGTCAGCGCTCCCGGCGCGCGTCCGAACCCGGCGTGGCTCAACTTCGTGGTCACCGGCAAGGCGCGCACGCACATTCGTCACGCATTGAAACTGCAGCGCCGCTCCGAATCCATCAGCCTCGGCGAACGCCTGCTGAACAAAGTCCTCAACGGTTTCGACAGTTCGCTGGAGAAGATCCCGGCCGAACGCGTCAAGGCGATGCTCACCGAGTACCGCCTCGAACTGATCGAAGACCTGCTTGAAGACATTGGCCTGGGCAACCGCATGGCCTATGTGGTCGCCCGCCGCCTGCTCGGCGAAGGCGAACAACTGCCTAGTCCGGAAGGCCCGCTGGCGATTCGCGGCACCGAAGGCCTGGTGCTCAGCTACGCCAAATGCTGCACGCCGATCCCGGGCGACCCGATTGTCGGGCACCTGTCGGCGGGCAAAGGCATGGTCGTGCACCTGGACAACTGCCGCAACATCAGCGAAATCAGGCACAACCCGGAAAAATGCATCCAGCTCTCGTGGGCCAAGGATGTCACCGGCGAATTCAACGTCGAACTGCGCGTCGAGCTGGAACACCAGCGCGGCCTGATCGCCCTGCTCGCCAGCAGCGTCAACGCGGCCGACGGCAATATCGAGAAAATCAGCATGGACGAACGCGATGGTCGCATCAGCGTCGTCCAGTTGGTGGTCAGCGTCCACGACCGTGTGCACCTGGCCCGCGTGATCAAGAAACTGCGCGCCTTGACCGGGGTGATCCGCATCACCCGCATGCGTGCATAACTCAACCATTACAAGGAGTCATACATGACCAAGACTGTTATCACCAGCGACAAGGCCCCGGCCGCCATCGGCACTTACTCCCAGGCGATCAAGGCTGGCAACACGGTCTACATGTCGGGCCAGATTCCTCTGGACCCAAAAACCATGGAACTGGTTGAAGGCTTCGAAGCCCAGACCGTTCAGGTGTTCGAGAACCTCAAAGCCGTTGCCGAAGCCGCCGGCGGTTCGTTCAAGGACATCGTCAAGCTGAACATCTTCCTCACCGACCTGAGCCACTTCGCCAAGGTCAACGAGATCATGGGCAAGTACTTCGACCAGCCATACCCAGCCCGCGCCGCCATCGGCGTTGCTGCCCTGCCGAAAGGCTCGCAGGTTGAAATGGATGCCATTCTGGTCATCGAGTGATGCGCACGGCGCGGCCTTCAAACGCCGCGCCGACTGCTCAGCAAGAAAAGGTTTTGAAAGGACTCCACCATGCGCAAAGCGCTAGCTCTCTCGCTGCTCGCCATCCTCCTCGGCGGCTGCGCCAGCAACCCTGCCGACCGTGACATCAGCGGTACCTGGATCAATCAGGTGGCGATCGATGCCGCAGCCAAGGGCGGCCCCCTGCGCGAAGCGCTTCAGGCTTACGGCCCGAACCTGGAATGGGACGTCAACACCAAGGCCAGTCAGGCCCGCTACACCAACGGTTTTGAGAATGTCGAAGGACGGCTGCTGGGCGAACAGTCCGGCGCCTGGAAAGTCGACTTCTATGGCAGCTCCGCCAGTGAGCTGAAACGCGACGGCAGCCAACTGGAGCAGGCCGCGAGCGAAAACGAACCGGAACAGGTTTTCGACCGCGCACAGATTCCCGTGCCGGAAGGCGCGCCGATCGGTGCCAGCTTCGAACGTGCGCTGTACTCAGCCTACATGGGCGGCAGCTGGAAAATCGTCAGTGGCCAGGGCGAAGGCAGCACGGTGCAGTTCCAGGCTGACGGCCAGGTCTCGGGCCTGCCTGGCGCCGACCGCTACGCCTTGTGCCTGGCAGGTGACTGCGCGTCGATGAGCAATGGCAACGACAGCATGTGGCTGCAACACAATGGCCAAGGCAACAACTGGCTATTCGTGCGCAAGGGTAATGAGCTGGAGATCCTCCAAGCGGTGAATACCGCCCTGGCGGACGAACAACCGCAGTTCACCCCGGGTGAGCGCAAGTGGTTGCTCGAGAAGCAGTAAGCACGCGCTGAGAACAGCACATAAACCTGTGGGAGCGGGCTTGCTCGCCAAAGCGGTGGATCAGTCGACATTAAAGTTGCCTGACACTCCCTCTTCGCGAGCAAGCCCGCTCCCACAGTTGTTTTCAGGGGTGTCTGGAGGTCAGCATTTACCTTCAAGGATCGCAGCGTAGCCTTCGCGATAAGTTGAATACTTTGGCGTCCAGCCCAACGCTTTCGCCCGAGCATTGCTGCAGCGCTTGCTGCCGGTGCGCCGCACGCTGGCATCCTCCGCCCATTCGGTAACCCCCAGATACTCGCGCAACCAGCCCACCACTTCGGCCAGCGGCGCCGGCGCATCATCGACACCGATGTAGACAGGATCCAGCGCCACACCACGGCGATCCGCCTCCAGCAAAAACGCCAGCAACCCCGCCGCATCATCGGCATGAATGCGATTGCCATACAGCGGCGGCTCGACGGCCACACGATAACCGCGCCGCACTTGGGTCAGCAGCCATTCACGGCCCGGTCCATAGATGCCGGTCAAGCGCAAGACGCTCGCCGGGATGCCACTGTTGAGTGCCACCTGTTCGGCCTCCAGCATCAACCGACCTGAATAACCCGCAGCGATTGTCTCGCAGTTTTCGTCGACCCATTCGCCACCTTGCTGCCCATAAACACTGCTGCTGGATACGAATATCAGCCGCTCGGGCACCTGCCCGTAGTCGTCCAGCCAGCTCAGCACGTTCTGCAAGCCCTGCACGTACGCCGCGCGATAACCGGCCTCGTCGTGAGCAGTGGCTGCCGCGCAATACACCAGGTAATCCACAGCGCCCACTGGCCAGGTCGCCGGACAGTCTTCATTGAACAAGTCGCCGGCAACACCGATCACACCGTCCGGCAAACGCGAGACATCACGGCGCAGACCATGAACCTCCCACCCTGCGGTCAACAGTTGCGAGGCAAGACGACTGCCGACATCACCACAACCGGCAATCAAAACAGAAGGCGCGGACATCAAAAAACTCCCATCGGAAAGGGACAGACTAGCCGTGGCACGGGACAAGCGGCTAGCCATCAAGGAAAAAAAGTTACTCTATTACTTTTGTTAACAAGAATTAATTGCAATAATGCACGCCACTTTTGTTCTCGGCCTCACGAGGCCTGGAAGAGCAACAACGTTTTTCTATCTCAGGTCCGGCCAGCATGACACGTAATCAAATCCCCGCTTCGCCAACCATCCGACCTCGCGCCTGGAGGGCGGTTGCAGCTCTGCTGCTCAGCCTGATGCTGGCACCGACTGCCGCTTTCGCCGACACACAAGCGCCAGCGACTCCAGCCGCCACCGAGCAGACTGCGCCCGCGGCTGCCGCACCTGACGCGACTGCTCCTGCTCAAGCCCTCGACGCCACACCGGCCGAAGCGCCTGAAGTCCTCGAAGCCGACAACTCCCTGGGCATGGCCCACGACCTGTCGCCATGGGGCATGTACCAGAACGCCGACATTATCGTGAAAATCGTGATGATCGGTCTGGCCATCGCCTCGATCATCACCTGGACCATCTGGATCGCCAAAGGCTTTGAGCTGATGGGCGCCAAGCGTCGTCTGCGTGGTGAAATCGCTCAACTGAAAAAATCCGCCACCCTTAAAGAAGCCAGCGCCACTGCGGCGAAGGAAGGCACCCTCGCCAATCTGCTGGTTCACGACGCACTCGAAGAGATGCGCCTGTCGGTCAACAGCCGCGAGAAAGAAGGCATCAAGGAACGCGTCAGCTTCCGTCTCGAACGTCTGGTTGCAGCCTGTGGTCGCAACATGAGCAGCGGCACCGGCGTCCTCGCAACGATCGGTTCCACCGCGCCGTTCGTCGGCCTGTTCGGTACCGTGTGGGGCATCATGAACTCCTTCATTGGCATCGCCAAAACCCAGACCACCAACCTCGCCGTCGTGGCACCCGGTATCGCTGAAGCACTGCTGGCCACCGCATTGGGTCTGGTTGCCGCGATTCCAGCGGTCGTCATCTATAACGTGTTCGCCCGCTCCATCGCCGGTTACAAGGCGCAGGTGTCCGATGCGTCGGCTCAGGTGCTGCTGCTGGTCAGCCGTGACCTCGATCACCAGCCTGAGCGCAGCTCGCAACCGCACATGGTGAAAGTGGGGTAATCGGCCATGGGCCTGCATTTGAAAGAAGGCGCAGACGACGATCTGGCCGAGAACCACGAAATCAACGTCACGCCGTTCATCGACGTGATGCTGGTGCTGTTGATCATCTTCATGGTGGCTGCCCCGCTGGCCACCGTGGACATCAAAGTCGACCTGCCTGCCTCGACCGCCAAACCGGCGCCGCGGCCCGAGAAACCGGTGTTCCTCAGCGTAAAAGCTGACCAGCGCCTGTTCCTCGGCGAAGACGAAGTGACGCCCGAATCCCTCGGCGCCACTCTCGACGCCCGGACCAAAGGCAAAAAAGACACCACCATCTTCTTCCAGGCTGACAAAGGCGTGGATTACGGTGACCTGATGAGCGTGATGGATAACCTGCGCGCCGCCGGCTACCTGAAGGTGGGTCTGGTCGGCCTCGAGAGTGCAGTCAAGAAATGATCACGACGCGCCATAAGCTGACGCGTTACGGCGCCAGCCTCGCCGTGGTGCTGGGCGTTCATGCGCTGGCCATCGCGCTGGTACTGAACTGGACGGCCCGCCCGCCCATCGAATTGCCACCGCAGGCAATGATGGTCGAGCTGGCACCGCTCCCGGCCCCGCCACCGCCGGCTCCGCCGAAAGTCGTCACACCGCCGCCGCCACCGGCTCCGGTTGAAGAGTTGCCGATTCCGAAACTGGCTGAAGCGCCAAAAGCCGAAATTGCGTTGCAAAAGCCCAAACCGAAGCCAAAGCCTAAACCGCCGAAGCCGGTCGAGAAGAAGCTGCCCGATCCACCCAAGGAAAAGCCTTCCGAGGAAAAACCGGCCGACACGCCACCGCCCCCCGCACCGACGGAGAAATCCGCCCAGCCGGCACCGGGCCCGTCGCCCGCGCAAATGGCCGCTAAGGCCAGTTGGCAAAGCTCTCTGCTCGCGCATTTGGCCAAGTACAAAAAGTACCCGGACAGCGCCCGGGCACGAAACAAGACCGGGACCAACCGTCTGCGTTTTGTGGTCGATGGCGAAGGCAACGTGCTGTCGTTCGAACTGGTGGGCCGTTCCGGCAACGCCGATCTGGACCGGGCCACCCTGGAAATGATCCGCCGCGCCCAACCGTTGCCCAAGCCACCGGCCGACATGTTGAACAATGGCTCGATCGAAATTGTTGCGCCGTTTGTTTACTCACTTGAGAAACGCCGCTGATCCAGTGCGCGAGCAAGCCCGCTCCCACAAGGGTTATGGGTCGCCCCCTAGATCCGAAACAAAGGCACCCAAACAGACTGTGTGAAAACACACTGATGAAGGCCCAACAAAACGCCCCGACTTGTTCGGGGCGTTTGTTTTTGTGCGGGCAACAGACGAAAAAAGG
>NZ_JBIUWN010000114.1:0-12138 GCF_044743485.1 Pseudomonas sp. NPDC087614
TTATGCAGTTGTCGGTGACGACGAAGGTCATTTCTAATTCTCTCCTCAGGCGGCGGCAGCGTTGCCCCTTCACGGTAGGGGGCGCCAGGTTCGGGAGCGATGTCTGCCAGCCAGGCTATTAGCCGGCAGCATCCCAAACCGCGCGAGATTCTACCAGCTTGAAGCCGTTTGCGTTATATCCGCTTCGTTAGTGCTTAGATCCGGTTCTTCAGTGCATATAACATTTCGAGCGCCCGACGCGGCGTCAGGTCATCCAGATCCAGCTTAGCCAACTCATCCAGCACCGGATGCGGCAGGCTGGCGAACATGTCACTTTGTTGCGGTGTCGCCGGTTTGCCCTTGGCCGCTGGTTTTGGCGCTTCATGTGGCAAAGCGGTGTCTTCCAGGCGGCTCAGATGTTCGCGGGCGCGTACGATCACTTCGCTCGGCACACCGGCCAGTTGTGCAACCGCCAAGCCATAGCTCTGGCTGGCAGGTCCGGGCAGGACGTGGTGCAGGAACACGATGCGTTCGTTGTGCTCGGTGGCGTTGAGATGCACATTCGCTACCAGTGGCTCGGCTTCCGGCAAAACGGTCAGTTCGAAATAGTGCGTAGCGAACAACGTATAGGCGCGTAGATGCGCCAAACGCTCGGCCGCCGCCCATGCCAGCGACAGACCGTCGAAGGTGCTGGTACCGCGACCGACTTCGTCCATCAGCACCAGGCTGCGCTCGGTAGCGTTGTGCAGGATGTTGGCGGTTTCGCTCATTTCCACCATGAAGGTCGAACGGCCACCGGCCAGGTCATCGCTCGAACCGATCCGGGTGAAGATCCGGTCGACCAGTGACAACTCGCAACTGGCTGCCGGTACGAAGCTGCCGATATGCGCCAGCAGCACGATCAATGCGGTTTGGCGCATGTAGGTGGATTTACCGCCCATGTTCGGGCCGGTGATCACCAGCATACGCGTGTTGTCATCCAGGCTCAGATCGTTGGCCACGAACGGCGTGGTCAGCACTTGCTCGACCACCGGGTGACGCCCCTGAGTGATGCGCATGCACGGCTCGCTGACGAAGCGCGGGCAGTTCAGGTCAAGGTTCAGCGCACGTTCGGCGAGATTGCTCAGCACGTCCAGTTCGGCCAGCGCACCGGCGGTGTCCTGCAACGGGGGCAACTGGCTGATCAGATCTTCCAGCAGCGCTTCGTAGAGCATCTTTTCGCGGGCCAGGGCACGGCTCTTGGCTGACAGTGCCTTGTCTTCGAATTCTTTCAGTTCCGGTGTGATGAAGCGCTCGGCGCCCTTGAGGGTTTGACGGCGGATGTAGTCTGCCGGAGCCGATTCAGCCTGCTTGCTCGGCAACTCGATGAAGTAGCCATGAATACGGTTGTAGCCGACTTTCAGGTTGGCCAGGCCGGTGCGGGCTTTCTCCCGCGCTTCCAGATCGATCAGGAACTGGCCGGCGTTTTCGCTCAACGATTGCAGCTCGTCGAGTTCGCTGTCGTAACCGGTTTTCAATACGCCGCCGTCACGGATCACCGCAGGCGGGTTGTCGATGATGGCTTTTTCCAGCAGCGCCGCCAGTTCCGGGTAGGTGCTGGTGGTGGTGGCCAGACGTTGCAAGTGCGGCGCTTCCAGATCGGTCATCGCCACTTGCAGTTGCGGCAGGGCGCCGAGGGCATCACGCAGCCGCGCGAGGTCACGGGGACGGGCATTGCGCAGACCGATTCGCGCCAGAATCCGCTCGATATCGCCGATTTCCTTGAGCTGCGGTTGCAGCTTTTCGAAGCGGTAGCCGTCGAGCAGACAAGTGATCGAAGTCTGGCGTGCCAGCAGTACGGTCAAGTCACGCAGCGGACGATTCAACCAGCGGGTCAGCAGACGGCTGCCCATCGCGGTCTGGCAACGATCGACCACCGATTGCAGGGTGTTGTCGCGACCTCCGGCCAGGTTGGTGTCGAGTTCCAGGTTGCGGCGGCTGGCGCCGTCCAGCACCACGGTGTCGTCGAGGCGCTCATGGCGCAGGCTGCGCAAATGGGGCAGGGCGGTGCGTTGGGTTTCCTTGGCGTAGGCCAACAGGCAACCGGCAGCGCCGATGGCCAGGGTCAGGTTTTCGCAGCCAAAACCTTTCAGGTCCTGGGTGGAGAACTGTTGGCAGAGACTCTTGAGCGCCGAGTCACGCTCGAAATCCCACGGCGCACGCCGACGCACGCCACGGCGTTTTTCCGCTGGCAGATCTTTCGGCCAGTCATCGGGGATCAACAGTTCAACCGGGTTGACCCGCTCCAGTTCCGCCAGCAGGTTCTCCCAGCCTTTGATCTCCAGCACGGTGAAGTTGCCACTGGTGATGTCCAGCACGGCCAGGCCGAACAAACGCTCGTCACCCAATACCGCCGCGATCAGGTTGTCGCGGCGCTCATCGAGCAGCGCCTCGTCGCTGACCGTGCCCGGGGTGATGATCCGCACCACCTGACGTTCCACCGGGCCTTTGCTGGTGGCCGGATCGCCAACCTGCTCGCAGATCACCACTGACTCGCCGAGCTTGACCAGCTTCGCCAGATAACCTTCCGCTGCGTGGTAAGGAATCCCACACATCGGAATTGCCTGCCCCGCCGACTGCCCGCGCGCGGTCAGGGTGATGTCCAGCAACTTGGCGGCCTTCTTCGCGTCTTCGTAGAAGATCTCGTAGAAGTCGCCCATGCGATAGAACATCAGCTGATCCGGGTGCTGGTTCTTCAGGCGCCAGTATTGCTGCATCATCGGGGTGTGGGAGGACAGGTCGGAGACGGCTTTATTCATCGGATTGTCAGGCAACTCGTTCAAAGGTGTAGGGCAAAAGCGAGGCATCTGCCAGGCTTTTACGCGATGAGCGCAAGGTTACCATGAGCGGTCTGCCCGACGCAGGCGCGACGGCCCGCTAACAGTTTTCTGCATTTAAATGTGATTTATGCACGATTTATGCAAATCAGCATTTGTCTTCGCGAAAAACTTCAAGCACTATGCGCGTTATGCAAAAACGCAACGTATCCTCCGTCTTAAGAGCACTGCTCGACCAGCACGGGATCTCCCCCACGGAGCTCCACCGTCGCACCGGCGTGCCTCAATCCACTCTCTCGCGGATTCTCAGCGGGAAGATCGTCGATCCTTCGGATAAACACATCTCGAAGATCGCCGAGTACTTCAATGTCAGCACCGATCAGTTGCGCGGGCGCGCGGATGTTGCACCGTCGGCCGGTGCCGCGCGTGGTGACGTGCATGCGGAACTCAAGGACATAATGCTGTGGGACGACGACACCCCTGTCGATGACGACGAGGTGTCGGTACCCTTTCTTCGCGAGGTTGAATTGGCAGCTGGATCAGGAAGATTCGTCATCGAAGAAAGCGAGCGCTCCAGCCTGCGCTTCGGCAAGCGCAGCCTGCGGCACAACGGCGTGCAGTTCGACCAGGCCAAATGCGTGACCGTGCGTGGCAACAGCATGACGCCGGTGTTGCGCGATGGCGCCACCGTTGGTGTGAATGCGGGCAAGTGTGGCATCGGCGACATCATTGATGGCGACCTGTATGCGATCAATCACAACGGCCAGTTGCGGGTCAAGCAACTCTATCGCCTGCCTACGGGTATTCGCCTGCGCAGCTTCAACCGCGACGAACATCCGGACGAGGACTACACCTTCCAGGAAATCCAGGAAGAGCAGATCGTCATCCTCGGTCACGTCTTCTGGTGGGGCATGTACGCCCGTTAAGCAGACCCCGGTCAGATAAAACCCGTCCTCGGCGGGTTTTTTTTCGCCTGTGCAAAACCCCCAGCGCCTTGATTTATGCGGCTTTCATGCATGAACGCATGCTGCGCGCATAAATAAATGCATTTACGCATTGACTGGATATGCATCCATGCATATTATTGCCACCAAGCCGCTCGACAAAGCGGCTGGAAACGAAAGCTCTTTAGTTCCACAAGAACAGGCAGCGATGAACCGGCCTCAACGGTTCAGAGGGTTGGCAACTGACCCGGGTGTGCAGCGTAAAGCACCACAAGCAGTTATCCGGCGGGCAGGGACCGCGGTCGGAAAAACAATTTGAATGGACTCGTACCGCGCCAGTAGCGCCGAAAAGTCAGCTTCCTTTTTTGAACACAGGATTAAAAGGAAGGCGAAGGAGCGCATTACTGAAAAGCCCGGCGGATTTGCCGGGCTTTTTGGAATGCCTACCTCAAGAGAAACCGTTTGAACCCAACACACATTTTTCATCAATCACACCAGGAGGCGTGACATGACAAACGAGCAACAAGCGTTGGCGGACATGCCGATCTGGCTGGTCATTCTGCTCGCCCTGGTCGGCGGGGTATCCGGCGAAATGTGGCGGGCCGATAAGGAGGGCGCTCGTGGCTGGGCGCTGATGCGACGTCTGGCATTACGATCAGGGGCCTGCGTTATTTGCGGCGTCTCGGCGATCATGCTGCTGTACGCCGCCGGCATGTCGATCTGGGCTGCGTGCGCAATTGGTTGCCTGACCGCAATGGCCGGCGCCGACGTGGCCATCGGTCTTTACGAACGCTGGGCGGCCAAGCGCATCGGCGTCTGCGAAGTGCCAGCGCCGCGCGATCCACACTAACCCCTTCACTGATTTGCTCTGCCGCAACTGTTGCGGCGGGGTTTTGCGTGGACATTTGAAAAGGAGGTCAATACATGCCGGCACCGATCCAGCAGCCCTCGCAGCTGTTCACCGCGATGGCGACAACCTTGCGCAACGCCACCGGCCTGAATGTGCAGGTTGGCGGTCACGAAGACTTCAGTGCTCCCGGCGATCAGGCCTGGGTGTTGATCGACTTTGACCGCAACGCACCGGGAATACGTGCCGCTGATGGACGTATCGCTCATGTGCTGACGCTGTCGCTGCAAGTCATCCCGGCGCTTTCCGCCACGGCGTTTGCGGCGTGCGATCTGATCGCCGTGCTGAAAAACCTGATTACCGACAACCGCTGGAACCTGCCCGGCGATCAATGCGATCTGCCGATGAACATTGATGGTCTGCCGTCACTGCTTATCCGCGCCGAGCAGCAATACAAAGCCTGGACCCTGACGTTCACCCAGACCCTCTACCTCGGCCCGACCTTGCTTGATGACCCGCTCGGCACGCCGAAATTCGCCCGTACCTGGGAAGTCAGCAATATCGACGACCCCGACCAATACACCGCGCTGGAGGCCTGACCGATGTTCGACGCATTGCTGCGCATGCAACTGGGCCCGGTCATCGAACGTCTGGCCGAGATGGAAGCGGAAATCGAAGACCTGCATCGGCGCGCCGAGAGCTACTGCCGCATCGGCGTCTGCCAGACAGTCGACGCGGCGAGCAACACCTGCACGGTCAGCCACGGTGGCCTGCTCACGCCGGCCATCAAGTTCTTCAACCCGAGCGCCGGAGCGCAAAGTGAATCGCGGATCCCGACCGTGGGTGAGCAGTGTCTGCTGTTCAACTACGGCAGCGGTGAAAGCAGCGCGCAGAGCGTGGCGCTTTTCGGTCTGAACAGCGACCGTTTTCCGCCGGCCTCGACCGTACCGACGCTGACGCGCCGCGTGCATCAGGACGGCAGCGAAAGCGGCTACGACGACGCCACACACACCCTGCATTGGCAGAACGGCCCGGCAGCCTTCAGTGGTTCTCGCGAAGCGCTGGAGCTGAGCATCGGCCCGGCGCGACTGGCAATGACCCCACAGGCAATCAACCTGCAACTGGGCGCCGTCGGCCTGACCATCGACGCCTCGGGCGTGCACTTCAGCGGCCCATTGGTCGATCACCAGGGCCGTGTCATCAGCCCCTGATTCAAGAGCTTCCCATGATCGGAATCGATAGAGACAGCGGGGCCGCGGTCGACGACTGGCTGCAGTTTGTGCAGCGCGCGACCCGGGCCCTGACCACGCCGCTGGGCACCCGGCAAAAAAGGCCCCTTTATGGCTCGCTGATCCCCACGCTGCTGGGGAAAAACCTCGGCGACGACGTTTTGCTTCTGGCTCAGAGCCACGCAGCACAGGCGTTCTACAACAAGCAAAACGGCATCGATGATTTTCAGCCGCAAGTGATCGTCGCCAGCCGTCAGGGCGCCGGTCTGCTGCTGCGTTTCGCCGGCACCTGGAAAAACCGTCAACAGACCTTCGAGGTAGTGACATGAGCATGTTGATCCCCGGCCAGAATCAGTTGGCCGAACCGGCGCTGATCACCGTCGACGCCTTCGAAGACCTGCTCGCCGAGTTCAAGACCTTCGTCGTCGAATACGTCGGTGCCCGAGCACCGGACAGCGCCGCGAAACTCAAGACCAGCCTCGACAACGAAAGCGAGCTGCTGACCCTGGCGCTGGAAGCCTTCTGCGTGCGCTTGCAAACCCATGAACGCAAATACAACGCTCGCATCAAGCAGATGCTGGCGTGGTGGGCGACCGGCAGCAACCTCGATGCACGGCTGGCGGACATGGGCTTGGAGCGGCAGTTGCTCGATCCGGGCGACCCGGCGGCATTCCCGCCGGTACCCGCGATTTACGAAAGCGACGACGACGCCCGGCTGCGCTATTACCTGGCACCGCACGCCCCGGCAGCGGGCTCGCGAATGCAGTATCGCCGCGAGGTGTTCACCCTCGGTGAACGGCCGACGGTGAAAGTCGAATCCACCGATGCCGGTGTGGTGAATGTCACTTACACCTTCAACCCAGATGGCCTCGCCGCGCAGGTCAAGGATGGCAATGGCCGCCGCACCGCGCCGGGCGAAGTGCAGGTCACCGTGCTTGCTCGGAACGATGACGGCACGCCTTCGCAGGCATTGCTTGAAGGCGTTCGCCAACACTTCGCCCGGCCCGATGTGCGACCGGAAACTGACCTCGTCACCGTCAAGGCTGCCGACATTCAGCGCTACAAAATTCGCGTCGTTGCCAAGATCAATTCCGGCCCCGATTCGGGCCTGACCCAAGTCGCCGCGCAGCAGCAATTGCAGGCTTACGCCGACAGTTGCCATCGTTTGGAAGGACGGGTCGATCCGAGCTGGATCGACTACACGCTGCACAGCGCCGGTGCCGTGCAACTGCAGATTCTGGAACCGCTGGCGCCGATCGTGACCACTGCGTTTCAAGCGCCGTATTGCACGGCGGTCGAGGTCGAGGTGCTGACGTTATGAGTGAGCCAACACAACGCCCGAGTTTGTTGCCGGCCAACAGCTCGGCACTCGAACGCGGGCTGGATCAGGGCTTCGGCGCACTGCTTGATCGCATCGCGCCGCCGTTCCCCGAATTGATGAACCCGAGCGAAACACCGGTCGCGTTTCTGCCGTATCTGGCGGCGGATCGCGGTGTCGCCGAATGGAGCACCGCCGCACCTGAAACGGAAAAGCGCCTGACCGTTGAACTCGCCTGGCCCACCGCACGCCAGGCCGGCACCCGCAAGGCACTGGAGAACGCGGCCAAGGGGTTGCAACTGCGCCCCGAAGTCCGCGCTTGGTACGAGCAGACACCGCCCGGCGCGCCCTACAGCTTTACCGTGCGTGCCTTCAGCGACCAACCCTACAGCGAGGAAATCGACGCCCGTCTCGACCGACGTCTGGCTGATGCCAAGAGCGAGCGGGATGTGCTGTCGGTCTCGGTCGGCTTGAGCGCTTTTGGCAGACATTACATCGGCGCAGCGACATTTTGCGGCGAACTGACCACGGTTTATCCGGTGTTCATCGAAGGGCTTGAAACCTCTGGCGAGGCGTTCATGGCCGCTGCTTTGTACACCGTCGAAACATCCACTATTTATCCTCAGGGGGCCTGAATGGCTGACTATTACACCCTGCTCACCAACGCAGGGATTGCCTACGAAACGGCGTGCAAAGCCGCGGGCGTGCCGATCAAGTTGACGCAGATTTCTGTCGGCGACGGCGGCGGCTCGGTCTACAATCCGGCCGCGACCGCCACAGCGCTGAAACGTGAAGTCTGGCGCGGGCCGCTCAATGCGCTGTTCCAGGACGAGAAGAATCCGAGCTGGCTGCTCGCCGAAGTGACCATTCCGCCGGATGTTGGCGGTTGGTATGTGCGTGAAGCCGGGCTGTGGACCGACACCGGGATTCTCTACGCCATCGTCAAATATCCGGAGTCGTTCAAACCGGTGCTGGCCACGTCGGGTTCGGGTAAAGAGTTCTACATTCGCTCGATTTTCGAGACCAGCAATGCGTCCTTGGTGACGTTGTTGATTGATGACACCGTGGTTAAAGCCACCCGTGCCTGGGTCATGAGTTACCTCGCCGAAGAACTCGGCAAGCTCGATGGTAAGCAGTCGGTGCGTGTTGCGGCTACCACCAACATCGTGTTGAACGATGCGCAGCAAATTGACGGGGTCGCAGTGATTGCTGGCGACCGCGTGCTTGTTGCGAATCAGACGCTGGCCAAGGACAACGGCCTGTGGGTCGTCGCCAATGGCAACTGGGTGCGGGCAACCGATGCCAACAGTAACGCCAAGGTTACGCCGGGGCTGACGGTCATGGTGGAGGAGGGCACGGCCAATGGTGATTCGCTGTGGCATCTCACGACTAACGCGCCGATCACTTTGGGCACCACAGCACTGACCTTCAAGATGTTGGCCGGGCGCACCGGGATTGCCGCCGGGACTTACAAGAGTCTGACCGTTGATGAATATGGCCGGGCAACTGCCGGGGCAAATCCCGAGACGCTGGCCGGGTTTGGCATCAAGGACTCGTACACCAAGGCTGAAGTCGAAGCGCTGATTGCCAAGGCGTCGGCGTTGCCGGTGGGCTCGATTGTGGCGTTCCCGGTTGATGCACCGCCGCCGGGTTTTCTTGAGCTGGATAACAGCGTCAAGAGCAGTGCGACTTACCCGGACTTGAGCGCTTATCTGGGCGGCAAGTTCAATAAGGGGGATGAGGGGGTTGGGAATTTCCGGCTGCCTGAGGCGCGTGGGGAGTTTTTGCGCGGCTGGGATCATGGGCGTGGTGTGGATGCCGGGCGTGCTGCCGGTAGCTTTCAATCTGATAGTCTAAAGGCGCACTACCATTCCATTCCGACCGGGTCGGGAGGTGGGCAGGCTGTTGATCCAAATGGGGAGACACCAACTGTAGTGTTGAAGGATACGGCCGCGGACTGGATTCTACGTACGGAAGGTGACAACGCCGAGCTGACTATTGGTCGCGTCAGGACCTACAACTTTGGTGCGGCTACTGAAACCCGCCCCCGCAACATCGCCGTCATGTGGTGCATCAAAGCCTGGAACGCCCCGGTCAATCAGGGAACCATCGATGTTGCCGCGCTGGCCAAGGAAGTCGAACGGCTCAAGTCCGCCGTTCCGGTGGGCGCTGTTCTGGCATTCCCGACAGGGATCGTTGCACCCGGTTATCTGGAGCTGGATGGCAGTGTGCAGAGCATTGCGACTTATCCGGATCTGGCAGCGTTTCTCGGCACCACCTACAACAAAGGTAACGAGGGCGCGGGCTATTTCCGGTTGCCAGAGTCGCGTGGTGAATTTCTGCGTGGTTGGGATCATGGCCGAGGAGTAGACGCTGGACGGGAATTGGGAAGCTTCCAAAAGGCAACACTCATAGCGACCGATGCAGTAACCCCCGCACTTACAGCGCTGCAAGACACGACCGTTGGGTTCAAGCTTGGTCCGACTCTCACTGAGAACAGTCATTCCTACGTTGGAGGTGACGTTGTCAGTAAGGCCATGTATCCGGATACCGGCATTTCCGTTAGCACGGCTGAGAGAGCAGGGCTGTCATATTTAGACAGTCTGCCTATCTATGACCGAGGCATTCTTGTTGGAGCACGCCCACGAAACATCAGTGTCATGTGGTGCATCAAAGCCTGGAACGCCCCGATCAATCAGGGAAGCATCGATATCGCCGCGTTGGCCGTTCTCGCGCAGCAAGCATCGGAAACCAACCGAGGCACGGCGAAAATTGCCACTCAGGCACAAGCGGATTCGGGAGCGGATGACACGACCATCGTGACACCGAAGAAACTGCGCTGGGGATTCCAGATATTAAAGGCCGCGAACGGCTATCTGGTTTTTCCAACATGGCTGGGTGGTCTGATCATCCAGTGGGGTTATGCCTCGATCCCGGCTGCCTTCACGGCAGTTCCGTTTCCGTTGAGCTTCCCTAACGCCTGTCTGGGTGTGCAATCCACACCGTTCAACGTTTCGGGTGCGGCCGATGTAATCGAGTTCACGAGTATGCCGTCGAATACCGGATTCACAGCCGTAGGCGTCAGCTCTGGTTTGTCGGGCGGGGCAATACAAACGCCCACGAACTTCTTTTGGTTCTCTATTGGACATTAAAGGTGAATGGCATGAAGTACGTGACATTTGATGCCACAGGCATTCTCAACTCACGCCTGATTCGCGGCGTAAATGAAATTCCCGAGGGCGCCCTCGAAGTCGATGAAAGCCTGTGGATGCGCATTACACAAGAGATGGATGGCGTTTGGAAACTCGATGCCGCGGGCGTTATTTCCAAACATGCCCTGCCTGAGCAACAGCCTGCGTCATATACCGCTGAGGAAGTCGAAGCTCTACGACTTCGCGCTTATGCCAATCCCACTACCGGTTCGGATCGATTTTTCGCCGAAGCGCAGCGCATGGAAATTATGGGAGAACCAGGCTGGGAAGGTATTCGTGCTGCTGGAGTGTGCAGATTCAATGAAATTCAGCAGGAATTCCCATGGCAAGTTCCTCGGTTGCCATAACTGAATAAACGCCCCGCATCGCCAGGGCGTTTTCTTATACGAAACTCAACACCCGCCAAGCCCCTCCCCACGAGGGGCTTTCCCGTTTATGGAGAAACGAAAAATGGCAACCCGCCAAACCTACACCGTGCTCGTCCCATTTCCCACCGGCGGTGGGCACTGGTCGAGCGTCGGTCAAGACCTTGATCTGCTCGACGTCGAGGCCAGTGCCTTGCACTTCGCCGGTCGACTGGAACTGAAAACCCCCTCCACCCAGGCCAAAAAGGCCGCTGCCAAGAAGGCTGACTGAACATGGCTGAGGTTTTGAACTTCGAGCACAACGGCATTACCGTCAATGCCACCGAATCCCCCGAGGCCATGGGTGGCCTGGGTGACAACGTCATCGGTCTGGTCGGCACCGCGCCGAAGGCCGATCCGCTGATTCCGCGTAACGCCCCGTTCCGCATCAACAGCTTCACCACCCATGCGCTGCTCGATCCGACCGGCGCCGAAGAGGGTACGCTGTACCACGCGGTTTACCAGATCCTCAAAGTGGTCAAGGTGCCGGTCTATGTGGTCATCGTCGAAGCGGGCGCGACTCCGGCTGACACCGTCAACGCAGTGATCGGCGGCGTCGATCCAACCACCGGCCGCAAGCTCGGTCTGGCTGCACTGGGCAGTGTCCCGGAAGACCTGACCATCATCGGCGCGCCGGGCTTCACCGGCACCAAAGCGGTGGCCAGCGAGTTCGCCTCGTTCGGCAAGCGCATCAAGGCCCGTGTGGTACTGGATGGCAAGGATGCCTCGGTCGCCGATCAGGTGCTGTACAGCCAGGAACTGGGCGGCGCCGATCTCGGTTTCGACCGTTGCCTGGTGGTGCACAACATGCCGGCCGTGTACTCGAAAGCGGCGAAGAAAAACGTCTTCCTGTCGCCTTCCAGCCTGGCGATTGCCGCGCTGGCCAAGGTCAAGCAGTGGGAGAGCCCGGGCAACCAGGTGACCTACGCCGAAGACGTTTCCCGCGTCGTGGAATACAACATCCTCGACACCTCCACCGAAGGCGATCTGCTCAACCGTTACGGCGTGAGCTACTACGCCCGCACCGTGCTCGGCGGCTTCTCGCTACTGGGTAACCGCTCGATCACCGGCAAGTTCATCAGCTACGTCGGCCTCGAAGATGCGATCAGCCGCAAGCTGGTCAAGGCCGGCCAGAAAGCCATGGCGAAGAACCTGACCAAGTCGTTCATGGATCAGGAGGTCAAGCGCATCAACGACTGGTTGCAGACCCTGGTCGCCGACGAAACCATTCCGGGCGGCAGCGTCTATCTGCACCCGGAACTCAACAGCGTCGAGAAGTACAAGAACGGCACCTGGTACGTGGTCATCGACTACGGCCGCTACGCGCCGAAGGATCAGTGGGTGTCTGATGTGTACGGCCGCGTTGAGAGCTTCGAGCGGTTGGTGGAG
>NZ_JBIUWN010000115.1:0-12053 GCF_044743485.1 Pseudomonas sp. NPDC087614
CTTGCCCGGGTGGTATTTGCTCTGTTGAAAAACCAGAGCGAATACTCCCCTAAAGCGGTTTAGGGGCTAGGCATGAACCATAGAATCTCCCACAGGGGTTATTTGCTGGGCTTCAGATCAGTAGTGATACCACTTCACCTCGAGCATGACTTCGGTTTCAGGCGTGGCCAGATGACTGAACTCGCGTTGCGCACTCAGGCGCAAACCAAGGTTGCGCGACAATTCCCACTGCTGATTCAGGCTCAGGCTACGGCGCACTTCGCCGTTGGTGAAGTAATCACCCTTGGCCTCCAGGCTCAGGTTGCCCAGCGGGTTTTTCCACAGTACGCCGCTGTTGAAACCAGCGGCTGGCGCAATGAAACCGGCGAAGTCATTGTTGTGTTCGACACGTACCGTGCCCAGGGCAAACCCGAGCACATCTTCGCCCAACTGCCACGTGCCGCCGCCACCACCGTTGACGTGGCTGACCAGGGTTTCGTCATCATGCTTGCCCGGCACACGCTCAAGACCGCCGGTGACTTGCCACGACAATGGCTGCAACAACTCATTGCGCGGCGTCAGCGAGCGAATGGTCGCCAGATCCAGTTGCTGGAATTGCCAGTGGTTGCCTTCGTACTGGCGCAGCTTCATTTGCAGGATTTCGATCTGCGCGCCGAGCGGGAAACTTTCGGCGTTGTCGTTGAGGTCGTGATAGGCCATGCGCAAGCCGTATTCGCCGAACGCACGATCACCACGGGTGCCGAGACCGGCCTGCCAGGTGCGCGATTCGTGGCCGTCTTCAGGCAGGCCCGGTTGCGCAATGTCCAGCTCGGGTGCGGGGTTCTTGTTGATTGCCCGCAGCAGTTCGAAACTGCGTTGCGCTCGTTGCGGATCGCGCTCCTGGCCGTTGGCGCGGTAGCGTTCCAGGCGATAAGCCGCATCGATGATCAGTGCTTGGCGCTCGCGAGGCAGCGCTTTGAATGTCGGCTCTTGCAGTTGCTGTTGATCGGCGCTGACGTTCAGTACCCACGCCTGTTCGTCATCGCTCAAAGGCTCGGCGCGACTGAGCAGTTCGCGTTCACGAGAGGGGCGGTATTGGATGCTTTCCACCAGTCCGGCCTCTTTCACCGCTTTGACCGTGTCGGTGGGAATGGCCGTCAGCGGGAATTGTTCGGTCAGGCGCAGACTCGGTCGCGCGACCTGCAGCAATTCGAGCAAGCGGTAGGAGCAGTTTTCGTCGAAGAAGAAATAGTCGAACTGGATCTGTTTCAGTTCCCACACATGCTCGACCATGCGCGCGGTTTCTTCTTGCGTCAGATTGAGCCGGTACTCCCACAGATCGCGGTTTTCCAGGCTGCGGTATTCGGAGAGTTTTTCCTGATACGGCACCAGCGCAAACAGCCCCGGGTAGCCCCCCATCAAGCCTTTCCAGGCGTACAGA
Source organism: Pseudomonas sp. NPDC087614 (assembly GCF_044743485.1). Taxonomy (NCBI): domain Bacteria; kingdom Pseudomonadati; phylum Pseudomonadota; class Gammaproteobacteria; order Pseudomonadales; family Pseudomonadaceae; genus Pseudomonas; species Pseudomonas sp. NPDC087614. The sequence continues at coordinate 1,421 of NZ_JBIUWN010000115.1, forward strand.
ATGCTGTTGTCCGAACCTTCGATGTAGGCGCCGAAGTTGATGGCGTAACTGAGCAGCGAGGTCTTGTCGGTCTGCACGTCAGCCTGATCGATGCGCAGCAACGTGTGGCCGAACATCGATGACGGGCTGTTGAGATAAGCCGCGGGGAAGATCATCACCGCGCTGTGCGGCGAAACGTCCTTGAACCACTTTTTGTACTCGGCACACGCAGGCGTTGGCAGGTCGCTCAGGTTGAGTTGCGTTTTGAGCCAGCGCGTGCGGGCGGGGTAGACGCATTGCGCGTGCTGCTCGCCGAGGCTGGCCGGGGCGTACAGCGCTTGTACCGTGGCGGCCAGTTCATGGTCGGGATGTTCATTGCCATCGGGCGCGAGGAAGAATTTCTTGTCGCTGACATAGCTGCGCCAGCCGCCGAGCTTGGCGGTTTCGTAGTGGCCGAGGGAAATCCAGAAGCGGTCATTGGCCAGTTGCTGCAAACGTTGAGGATCGATGGTTGGCGCGGCGGACAGCGGGGCGCAGACACAGAGCGCCAGCCAGGCAAGGCGTTTGAGCATAGTCGGCAACTTAAACAGGAAAGAAAAAAAGACCCAAGGAGGGACGGGCCGAAAAAACAAAACCCGCTTCCCGAAAGAAGCGGGTGGGGTCGAGCTTAAGCCTGAGTGGCGTACTTGGCCAGACGTGGGTCTGACTTCAGAACGGCCAGGGTGTTGGTGTGCACGTCTTCAGCGGTCACGTCAGCCTTGCTGAAGATCTGCTGGAAGTGCTCGTGAGTGACGGCCGCGAAGTGCGCACGGTCTTGCGGCGCCACGCCCAGTACCACGGCATAAGTCGTCAGCGCTTCGCCGTTGCCTTTGGCCATGTCTTCGGACAGCTCGTTCATCATGCCATTCATGGCAATCCAGGATTTGCCGCCGTAGGTCAGCGATGCGTTGGTCGAGCAACCGTTGGTGCCGGACGTCATGCCGAAGGTAGCGTTACCGGACGTGCCGTTGGTGGTGGAAGCGAGGAAGTGAGCCGGGGTGCCACGCTGACCTTCGAACAGCATGTTGCCCCAACCGCAATCCGGGCCGCCCGGGGCTTGCGCCATTGCGTTGATGGATACAGCGGTGAAGAGAGTACCGAGAAGAATCCGTTTCATAGCTTTGTTCTCTTTGTGTGCATACCAATGGACAGGGTTCTGGCCCCCCAAGCTCTGTAGAAACAGATCCAAACGAAGCCAGTGGGCCGGTATTAGTTCCAGCCGCGCAGTTTGGAGTTTAGGCACGTTCCTGGGGTTCCGTGATTTTTTACAAAAGATTTGGCGATAACCCCGATTTCACAGGGGAGGGGGCGGGGGCGACCGGTTGTCTATGCTTTGTCATAGGGCGCGCCTTGCCAGTGGGGTACGGGCAGCGCCAGAATGCCGCTATCTGCCCCGCCTGATTGTTAAGGAAGCCCGATGCCTGATCCTGTTGCTGCCAGCCTGCGTATAGCGCCCGAAGCGCTGACCCGTCCGTTTTCCGCTGAACAGTTCAGCTTCACTACCACCAATGATCTGGAGCCCTTTCGCGGTGTGCTCGGCCAGGAACGTGCGGTCGAAGCCTTGCAGTTCGGTGTGGCCATGCCACGCCCCGGTTACAACGTATTCGTGATGGGCGAGCCCGGCACCGGTCGTTTCTCGTTCGTCAAACGCTACCTGAAAGCCGAAGGCAAACGCCTGCAGACCCCGGCGGACTGGGTCTATGTCAATAATTTCGACGAGCCTCGCGAGCCTCGCGTTCTGGAACTGCCATCGGGTACGGCCGGCTCGTTTATCGGTGACATCAACGGTTTGATCGACAACCTGCTGGCGACCTTCCCGGCCGTGTTCGAGCATCCGTCCTACCAGCAAAAGAAAAGCGCCATCGACCGGGCTTTCAACCAGCGCTACGACAAGGCCCTCGACATCATCGAGCGTCTGGCTCTGGAAAAAGACGTCGCCCTGTACCGCGACAGCAGCAACATCGCCTTCACGCCAATGCTCGACGGCAAGGCGCTGGATGAGGCTGAGTTTTCGCAATTGCCGGAAGCCGATCGCGAACGTTTTCACGATGACATCTCCGGTCTCGAAGAACGCCTGAACGAAGAACTCGCCAGCCTGCCGCAGTGGAAGCGTGAGTCGAACAACCAACTGCGTCAGCTCAACGAAGAAACCATCACCCTGGCCTTGCAGCCGCTGTTGTCGCCGCTGTCGGAGAAGTACGCGGAGAACGCCGCCGTCTGCGGTTACCTGCAAGCGATACAGGTGTACCTGCTCAAAACCGTGGTCGAGCAACTGGTCGATGACAGCAAGACTGACGCCGTTGCGCGCAAACTGCTGGAGGAGCAGTACGCACCGAGTCTGGTGGTCGGGCATCCGGCCAGCGGCGGCGCGCCAGTGGTATTCGAACCGCACCCGACTTACGAAAACCTGTTCGGTCGTATCGAATACACCACCGATCAGGGCGCGCTCTACACCACTTATCGCCAGTTGCGTCCAGGCGCGCTGCACCGTGCCAATGGCGGCTTCCTGATTCTTGAAGCGGAAAAAATGCTCAGCGAGCCATTCGTGTGGGATGCGCTCAAGCGCGCTCTGCAATCGCGCAAGCTGAAAATGGAATCGCCGCTGGGCGAGATGGGCCGCTTCGCCACCGTGACCCTCAACCCGCAGCACATTCCGTTGCAGGTCAAAGTCATCATCATCGGCGCACGTTCGCTGTATTACACGCTGCAAGACCTCGATCCGGACTTTCAGGAGATGTTCCGCGTCCTGGTCGACTTCGACGAAGACATTCCGATGGTCGACGAGAGCCTGGAGCAATTCGCCCAGTTGCTCAAAACCCGCACTTCTGAAGAAGGCATGGCGCCTTTGACTGCCGATGCGGTGGCGCGCCTGGCGACGTACAGCGCCCGTCTGGCCGAGCATCAGGGGCGTTTGTCGGCGCGAATCGGTGATTTGTTCCAGTTGGTCAGCGAGGCGGATTTCATCCGTCATCTGGCCGGCGATGAAATGACCGATGCCGGGCATATCGAGCGTGCGCTGAAAGCCAAGGCCACTCGCACCGGGCGTGTGTCGGCGCGAATTCTCGACGACATGCTCGCCGGGATCATCCTGATCGATACCGACGGGGCGGCGGTCGGCAAGTGCAACGGTTTGACCGTGCTGGAAGTCGGCGACTCGGCGTTCGGTGTGCCGGCGCGGATTTCCGCCACGGTGTATCCGGGCGGCAGCGGGATCGTCGATATCGAGCGCGAGGTCAACCTCGGCCAGCCGATTCACTCCAAAGGCGTGATGATCCTCACCGGCTATCTGGGCAGCCGTTATGCGCAGGAATTCCCGTTGGCGATTTCCGCGAGCATCGCGCTGGAGCAGTCCTACGGTTACGTCGATGGCGACAGTGCTTCGTTGGGCGAGGCCTGCACGTTGATTTCGGCGCTGTCGAAAACACCGCTCAAGCAATGCTTTGCGATCACCGGTTCCATCAACCAGTTCGGCGAAGTGCAAGCGGTCGGTGGGGTCAACGAGAAGATCGAAGGCTTCTTCCGCCTCTGCGAGGCACGCGGGCTGACCGGCGAGCAGGGCGCGATCATTCCGCAGGCCAACGTCGCCACCTTGATGCTCGACGAAAAAGTACTGGCGGCGGTGCGCGCCGGGCAGTTCCACGTTTACGCGGTGCGGCAGGCCGACGAGGCGCTGAGCCTGCTGGTTGGCGAGCCGGCCGGTGAACCGGATGCAGACGGTCAGTTCCCTGAAGGCAGCGTCAATGCGCGGGTGGTTGAGCGTCTGCGGGTGATTGCCGAGATGATCAGCGAAGAGGATTTGAAGGAGGCTGAGAAGGAACTGGCGCAAGAGGCGTTGGTAGAAGCCAAACCGGCGTAAACCTTAACCAGGTCAAAAACTGCAACGGCATCAAAACAATGGGGGGGGGCTTGCTCCCGGAGGCGCAGTATCAGCCAACGAATCTGTTGCCTGACACACTGCCTTCGGGAGCAAGCCCCTTTCCATATTTTTCAGGGTGCAGCCAATAGAAAGCGCCACTACTCTGGCGCCAATATTCACACAATGACCATTCGGCGCATTCTGGTTTCGTGCGGCTTGCGCGGCGAACTTTTCTTCTATTCTCAGCTCAAGGATATCGACAGTATCACTGGATCGAGCCAGTCCTCCCGTGAGGGCTGAATACCGGCTTCACCGAGGGTCGCCGCCATGTCGCGCAACCTCTGCCTCACCCGTCAATGCCTGGGTCTCGTGACCCGTATCGAATGCGTCATCAAACCGTTGGCCGGCGATACCGGCATGTGGACGCTGCTCTTCGCTGCCGGCATGGCCGGTGAACAACCTTCCGCTATCAAAGCCCAAGGCCCGTTCCACGGGCCAGTCGCCGCCGAGTCGATCCTCGACACCATCGTCGAAAGTCTGACGCTGCACGGCTATGAGCTGGCCGACGATCCGCAGATCTGGAGCCTGCACCTGCAAGCCCAGCTTCGGCAGATCAACGGGGGGCGCGGACGAAGTCTCAACAGTTAGAGCGCAGGGTCGGTCAACTGTGCTGGGTCGAGTTTGACCTCGAAGCCGTATTGCAGGGTGGTGAGGTCAGTTCGCTGATAGGTTTCCACGTGGGTTGGGCGGCCATAGAAGTAATGCACGCCGAACAACGCCGGGCCCTCTGCGCTCGCATCGTGGCTGACCGAGAGAATCTGCTTGAGATAGTTGCCGCTGTCGTCCTTGACGAAGAAGCGCCATTCGTTGGCCGGAAACTGTTTCAGGTCTACCACCAGCGTGTTGTTCTTGATCTCCAGCCCCTTGGGCAAGGACTTGGCGTCGTACGCTTGCTTGGCCACCGTTGCCAGGAACAACGGCATCGAGCCCACGGCGATCGCTGGGGTTTGCGGGAACAGATTCAGATCGTAAGTGATCGTCGCTCGCAACGGATCGACCTGATAGGCCTCGGGCGGCAGTTCGATCGGCTCATCGAGTTTGCCGTTGTGTTTCTCGGTGAAGAACGTCACCGGGCTGTCGCCGGGGTTGAAGTCGTCGCCGAGCAACTCGTCGTTGAAGGTGCGGCGATGGGAAAACTCGATGCGCGCGGCGCTCGGGTCTTCCACGGATTGGTGGACACGGATGCCGGCTTTCAACTGTTCTTCAGTCAGGCTCGCGCCCTTGAGCCAGTTCTCGGCCAGATCGTCATACACCACCACTGGCAGATCCAGCGGCTTGATGGCTTTGTCCGTGGTGTGCTGATGAAAGGCGCGAATGGGGAGATCGAGCGACTGGCGGGTGACGGTGGCGGATGAGAAGTCCAGCGCGCGGACCTCCAGCGTCTCGATCGGGCCATTGAAATAGACCTTGTTATAGCGCTGCGGGTGTTGTTGCTCGAAGGCTTGCTGATCGGCGCTGAGTTGCTTTTCCAGCGCGTCGCTCCAGGTTTTCTGTTGTTGCAGGTGCGCCAGTTGTTTTTCGTAGAAGGCTACTTGTTCCGGACTTTCATTGATTGAACCGGCGCGCACCAGGTATTGCCCGGTGGCGTCGCGGGCCTGAACGATCAAAGGATTGAGTTGCGAATCGGCGACTTGCGCTGGCAAGGGCAGGTTGTTGCTGAATTCGACTTCGGCGTAGTTCTTTCCAAGCTTCAGCAGTTTGACGCTCAGGTTGTCGTTGGTGCGAGTCTGGCCGACGTCCTTTTGCGTCAGGTCGAAGCTGTACAAGCGTCGCGGCGCGATGACTTCAACCTTGCCCTGCAGGCTCACCGGTTGCGGCTGACTTTTCTTGTCCACATCCAGACCTTCGATGAACGGGTAGGTTACCGTCAGGTCATCGGGGTTGGTGACGTTGGAACTGGACGGGCTGAGCTGAATACCGGGATCGGTTTCCGACCACTCGGGCTGGTAGGGGATGACGCGTTTGTTGCTCAACGTCACCGATTGCCATTCCACACGATGGGGAAACAGGAAGCCGCCGGGAATGTTGAGGTTGAACGGGAATACTGGCTGCAGGTCGGTGAGGTAATCGGAGCTGGCGTCCTTGTGCAGCACGAACAGGCCACTGATGAAGGTATCGACCATCGCCTGCGGGGTCGGGTAGTGCTTGAGCACGCCGAGGGCGTCCTCGCCATATTCGGTGCGCAGTGGATTGCCTTCGAGTTTGAGCTGTGCCCGTTCAAGCAACAGCAGCGAGCCGCCGAGCTCGGTGACGGCGTCCTTGAGCTTCGGATCAGTGATGGCGTCGAGTGCCTGTTCGAACGTTGCCGTCTTTTCCTCAAGGCTGACTGCGTGCTTCTTGTCGCCGGGCGAGCAACCGCTCATCAATAGCACAAGGCACATTCCGGCAATCGTTATCGGCAATCGCACATCCATTTCCACGCGTCCTGTCCACTGTCACGGGGCTGTCATTGGCTTGGACACTAGCAGAAAAACTTTGGCACACACACGCAGGTGCCGGACTTGCGGGCAGTTTCTGGCTGTCCTCGGTGGCTGGTATACTCGCCGCCATTTTCCAGCCCCTTGTGTGAGATTCAATGGAACGCTTTATCGAAAACGCAATGTACGCCTCGCGCTGGCTGCTGGCGCCGATCTATATCGGGTTGTCCCTCGGGCTGCTGGCCTTGGCGTTGAAATTTTTCCAGGAAGTCATCCATATCCTGCCCAACGTGTTCTCGATGGCCGAGTCGGAGCTGATACTGGTGCTGCTGTCGCTGATCGACATGGCGCTGGTGGGCGGCCTCTTGGTGATGGTGATGATTTCCGGCTACGAGAACTTCGTCTCTGAACTGGACATCGACGAAGGCAAGGAAAAGCTCAGTTGGCTGGGAACCATGGACTCTTCCTCGTTGAAGATGAAAGTGGCAGCCTCGATCGTGGCGATCTCCTCGATCCACTTGCTACGGATCTTCATGGACGCCAAGAACGTCGATCCCGAACATCTGATGTGGTACGTGATCATCCACATGACGTTTGTCGTCTCGGCGTTCGCCATGGGCTACCTCGACAAGGTCACCAAACACTGATCAAGGTTTGAGCGCTGCAAAACACCGCCCGTCTGTTGCGAAACAGACGGGCGGTGTCGTTTGTGGCTTGTGCTTTGATGCGCGTGGGCCTATCCCTGTATAGATCTCGGCTCGCCATTGCGTGAGGTGTGTTCATGAACCTGCAAGAGTTGAATGCGTTTGCTATCGCCAGGAAGGTCGATGAACTGAACCTGATTTCCATGGAGGGCGGAATCTATCTGCTCGAAGCACGGATGCATGGGGCGGCGTATCCGTTAAGTGATCTCAAGGGCAACCTGTTGACGCTGCGATCGGTGGAGCATGCGCGGGATATGTTGCATAACTTCCCGGTGTTGCCGTTCAACCTCGTCCACACCTCGGTACACGATGAAATGTGTGGCCTTGGCGCCAGTGGCGAGGAAAGCCTCAAGGTGCCGATCGCCTGGCGCTCGGTCCTGTAGGCACTGCGTCCCATCGCCTGAGCATCTGTGCTAGTCTGCTCGCCCTTTTGGTTCCGGGCGCGCCGGGACGCGCTGTGCACGCACGGCAAGTCTTGTGGCCGTCCGCACAGCGGAGCAGTGTCATGTCCGAAGTAAATCTGTCCACCGACGAAACCCGCGTCAGCTACGGCATCGGCCGTCAGTTGGGTGACCAGTTGCGTGACAACCCGCCACCGGGCGTTAGCCTGGATGCCATCCTGGCCGGTCTGACCGACGCTTTCGCCGGTAAGCCAAGCCGTGTGGGTCAGGAAGAAATGTCCGCCAGCTTCAAGGTGATCCGCGAAATCATGCAAGCCGAAGCGGCTGCAAAAGCTGAAGCGGCTGCTGGCGAAGGCTTGGCGTTCCTGGCTGAAAACGCCAAGCGCGACGGCATCACCACTCTGGCTTCCGGCCTGCAATTCGAAGTACTGACTCAGGGTGAAGGCGCCAAGCCATCCCGTGAAGATCAAGTGCGTACGCACTACCACGGCACGCTGATCGACGGCACTGTGTTCGACAGCTCCTACGAGCGTGGCCAGCCAGCCGAATTCCCGGTCGGCGGCGTGATCGCTGGTTGGACCGAGGCCCTGCAACTGATGAATGCCGGCAGCAAATGGCGTCTGTACGTGCCGAGCGAACTGGCTTACGGCGCTCAAGGCGTTGGCAGCATCCCGCCGCACAGCGTTCTGGTATTCGACGTCGAGCTGCTGGACGTTCTGTAAGACCTGGCCTGTCCTTATGACAAGCTAATGTGGGAGCGGGCCTGCTCGCGAAGGCGTTCTTTGAGTCACACCTGGTGTTGCCTGAGACTCCATTTTCGCGGGCAAGCTCGCTCCCACGGTTTTATCGCGTTTCATACTTCAATCTTGTTGTGCATCTCACCGGTCGGGCGCAAGGCCCGGGCGTAGCAGAACAGGAACAGATTACGCACCAGCTCCTTTAATACCAGCGGCTCGCTGGAGTTCAGGCTGCTGACATCCAGATCCCCCTGATCCTGCAACTCATGCAGGGCTTCCTCCTCAAGCACTGCACAGACTTCACCGGTTTCCCGATGCAGGATTCTGAGGTACGGATGTGGGCGATCCAGCCAAGCGTCGATCAAATAAGTCATGGTTCTCATCTCCTTGAAGGGTTTCAATGAGAATAATTCTTATTCATTAAATAGCAAGGGGCTATTGGCTGTTTCTGGTTTTTTCCGGGTAAAGGTTGCGTAAGGTCAAAACGGCTGGCGTATGGCTATTGCTTGGATTGATTGGGGCAGGGCGGGGAGGGAGAGACTCCATCCCACGGCTGGCGCGGGATGGATGACAGCGGATTCAGACTTTTCTGACGAACTCGGATTTGAGCTTCATCGGGCCAATGCCGTCGATCTTGCAGTCGATGTCATGGTCGCCATCGCACAGGCGGATGTTCTTGACCTTGGTGCCGACCTTGACCACCAGCGAGGTGCCCTTGACCTTCAAGTCCTTGATCACGGTGATGGTGTCGCCGTCCTGCAGGACGTTGCCGACCGAATCTTTCTTCACGGCATCATCAGAGGCCACTTCGGTATCGCCGCTGGCCGACCATTCATGGGCGCACTCGGGGCAAACCAGTTGAGTGCCGTCTTCGTAGGTGTATTCGGAATTGCATTTCGGGCAGGGTGGCAACGTGCTCACTAAGGCTCCTTGAGGGATGTGGTTCGCTAAAAGTCGCACATTGTATAAGGTTTTAACCGAGATAGGGCAGACAACAAAAAGCCGCAGGCTTCGAAGGAAGGCTGCGGCTCTTTGATTACGTGGCGATCAGTGTGTGCGGGCGACCGCAAACTCGCTCAGTTCAACCAGTGCGTCGCGGTATTCGCTGGCGGGCAGTGCATCGAGGCACTTGATCGCGCGGGCCACGTAATCGCGGGCCAGTTGCGCGGTGTACTCCAGCGAGCCGGAAGCTTGCACGGCCGCGCGGATGCTTTCCAGATCTTCGATTCCGCCTTTCTGGATCGCCTGACGCACCAGTGCAGCCTGCTCGGGCGTGCCTTCACGCATGGTGTAGATCAGCGGCAGGGTCGGCTTGCCTTCGGCCAGATCGTCACCGACGTTCTTGCCCAGGGTTTCAGCATCACCCTTGTAATCGAGCAAGTCGTCGACCAGTTGGAATGCCACGCCCAGATGATCACCGAAGGTGCGCAGGGCTTCGCTCTGCCCGGCGCTGGCACCGGCCAGCGCGGCGGCGCTGTGGGTCGAGGCTTCGAAGAGCATCGCGGTCTTGCCGCGTATGACTTCCATGTAGGTTTCTTCGGTGGTGCTGGCGTCGCGCACCTTGGACAGCTGCAACACTTCGCCTTCGGCGATGATGCGGGTGGCCTGGGACAGGATCTTCATCACCGGCATCGAGCCCAGTTCAACCATCATTTCGAACGAGCGCGAGTACAGGAAGTCGCCGACCAGCACGCTCGGGGCATTGCCCCACATGGCGTTGGCGGTTGAGCGGCCGCGGCGCATGCCGGACATGTCGACGACGTCGTCATGCAGCAGGGTAGCGGTGTGCAGGAATTCGATGGTGGCGGCCAGTAGACGCATATCGTCGCCTTCGCGACCCAGTGCCTTGCCACACAGCAACACCAATAAAGGACGCAGACGTTTGCCGCCGGCCGACGTGATGTAGTCGCCGATTTTCGATACCAGCGGTACTCGGGAAGTCAGCTGCTTCTTGATGATGCCGTCGACGGCGCTAAAATCGTCCGCCACCGCGCGGTAGAAAGCTTGGGGTTGCATCAGCGAGAGTCGCTCCAGAAGGGTTGCGCGGCATGCTAGGACCCCCATCCAGACCTGTCAAGGCACGATGGACGGCTACTTGCATGACCGCGGTAGCTTGCGTACAATCGCGCACCCTGAACTTCCTGGGCAGCACCTGCCTTACGCAATTGCACTTGGGCCGTTCCAGCCCCATGCAGCCATGCCAGCCAATACCTCTTCTTATAAAGAGCTGGGTGAGCAGGATTATCGGAGAAATACCATGTACGCAGTAATCGTTACCGGCGGTAAGCAATACAAGGTCGCTGAGGGTGAATACCTGAAGATCGAAAAACTGGAAATCGCTACTGGCGAGTCCGTGACTTTTGACCGCGTTCTGCTGGTCGCCAATGGCGACGACGTGAACATCGGCGCACCTGTTGTTGCTGGCGCAACCGTCAAGGCT
>NZ_JBIUWN010000116.1:0-11610 GCF_044743485.1 Pseudomonas sp. NPDC087614
TTTTTCGTCTGTTGCCCGCACAAAAACAAACGCCCCGAACAAGTCGGGGCGTTTTGTTGGGCCTTCATCAGTGTGTTTTCACACAGTCTGTTTGGCCGGTTTTTTTGTGTCCGTTACTCACAGGCGCCACAGTCCAAAGGTGGGTGGGCTTGCTCGCGAAGGCGTCATTTCAGGCGATATTTTGGGTGACTGGCACACCGCTTTCGCGAGCAAGCCCGCTCCCACAAGGGACGCGGGTTGGCAACGCAGGATCAGCGGCGGCAAAGGGGCTGGGTTTCGAACTTCACGCCGGCCAGACCGTTGTTGATCAGCGCTCGAATATTGCCGTGATCGCTGCCTTCAGGCGCCGCCACCACCGAGCGGTAGTGCTCGCCGAACGCCAGCAGCGCTTCTTCATCGCTAAAGCCTTCCAGCAGCGCCAGACTGAGGGTCTTGCACGAGCCTTCGTTCTGCCCGGCAGCGTTTTCCACGCCGCCGTTGTTGAACGCCTGAGGCTGGTAGTCGTAACCGGCGGCGATGAAGGCCAGGGTGTCGGCAAAAAGGTGCTCGCCGCTCTTGAGGCTGGTGCGCAGGGTGTTCAGATCACTCATGAGGTTTTCCTTTGGCGAACGCCGCTTGTTGTTCGGCGCTGGCTTCTTGCTGAAATTGAGACTTCCACTCGGCGTACGGCATGCCGTAAACCACTTCGCGGGCTTCATCGAGGCTGACCTCGATCTGGCGCTCGTCGGCTTCGGCCTTGTACCACTTCGACAGGCAGTTGCGGCAGAACCCGGCGAGGTTCATCAGGTCAATGTTCTGCACGTCCTTGCGGCTGTCCAGATGGGCGACCAGCCGGCGGAAGGCGGCGGCTTCGAGTTCGAGGCGTTGTTGATCAGTCATGGGGGTCTCTGCGAGACAGCGTTGAGCGGCAAGCTTCAAGCTGCAAGATTTCAATGGTGGGGTGCCTGTAGCTTACCGCTTGCAGCACGAAGCTTGAAGCTCAGCGGCTTGCCGCAAGGGTAATCGACACCGACTCGGCAAAACGCAGCGCATGCGGCTTGTCGACTTCGACTTCGGCATACAGCACCGAGCCGTTACTCATCACCAGATCCAGTAGTTCCTGGGTCAGACGTTCGAGCAGCGCGAAGCGGTTGCCCTCGACGTGGGCGATGATCGCCTTGGTGATGGTGCGGTAGTTCAGCGCGTGATCGATGTCGTTGTCGCGCACTGCTTCCTGCGCCGCGTACAGGATGGTGAGGTTGATCAGCACATCCTGCTTGTTGAGGATTTCGTCCTCGTTGATCCCGATAAAGGTGCGCAAGCGCAGATCCTTGACCCGGATGCGTGCCATTCCCGGTTGAAGTTGTGCCATTTACTTGCTCCGTCCAATCAATTGCAGGAACTCCTGGCGGGTGTTGCTCGACTCGCGAAAGGCGCCGAGCATGACCGAGGTGTTCATGGTCGAATTCTGTTTCTCGACACCGCGCATCATCATGCACATGTGTCTGGCCTCAATGACCACGGCGACGCCGGCGGCATCGGTGACTTGCTGCACCGCATCGGCAACCTGTCGGGTGAGGTTTTCCTGAATCTGCAGGCGCCGGGCGAACATGTCCACCAGCCGCCCGATCTTCGACAACCCCAGCACCTTGCCCGTCGGAATATAAGCCACATGGGCCTTGCCGATGAAGGGCAGCAGGTGATGTTCGCACAATGAGTACAGTTCGATGTCGGCGACGATGATCATCTCGTCGCTGTCGGAGGCAAACAGCGCGCCATTGACGATCTCATCGACGCTCTGTTCGTAGCCGTGACACAGGTATTGCATGGCCTTGGCTGCGCGTAGCGGCGTGTCTCGCAGTCCTTCGCGTTCGGGATCTTCACCAAGACCGATCAGTATGTCGCGGTAATGCTCGGGCAGGGAGCGGGTCATCGAACATCCTCGCGGGCGTTGTTATTTGACGTGCCGTCCGCCGTTGACGGTCAGGGTCGTACCGGTGACATACGGGTTGTCGAGCAGGTAGCGCAGGCTCTGATAGATCACTTCACTGCCGGGTTCGATACCCAGCGCGGATTTGGCCAGCGCTTTGGCGCGGTACGCCGCGTCGTCGTCGGGATTGAACGATAGCAGGGCAGGGGCGATGCCGTTGACCTTGATCGCCGGCGCATAGCGAGCGGCGAACGACAAGGTCAGGCTGTCGAGCCCGGCCTTTGTGGCGCAGTAACCGATGTGCTTGCTGCTGCCCTTGCGGGTGACATCATCGCTGATGTGGATGATGTCCGCAGGCGTCGATAGCGTGAGCAGATCGGCGCAATGCAGGTTGATCAGATAGGGCGCGAGCATGTGCAGGTTGAACAGGCGTGTGAACGCTTCGGCTCCGTTGTCCGGGGTTTCGGCCAGCCATTCGGAGGCGTTGTGTACGATTGCCCGCAGGCTGTCGGTGTGGGTTTTCAGTTCGGCGATGAAGGCGAGTATGCCGGCTTCGCTGGAAAAATCCGCGAACACGCCGATGGCGCCCAGATCACGCAGCACTTGCACGCCGGGACGTTCGCTGCGGTAACTGAAGATCACAGCGTGGCCATCTTCAAGCAAACGCTGCGCGCAATGCAGGCCGACACGCTGGCCGGCGCCGGTGATGAGGATCGGGGCGGAGGTTGTGGTCATGTACGGCTCGCGTCGCGGTTGAAGTAAAAACTATAACAGCGACACGAGCGACCTACCTATTGCAGAACCGACTTCAGGTGGCTGCGAGCAAGGCCGCTTCCACAGAGGGATCAGCGATTTTGCGCGCAAGGGGTAACGGGCAACGGGCGGGCTGGCGTACTGTTCAGCCAATTTGCCAGTAATCGGGTCGACAACGGAATAAAGAAATAAACCATCAACGGCGTCAGGCATGCCGTGCTGATCAGCATCCGTGGCAGCAGGCTCATTTCACTGAGCAGCGGGCCGAGGACAAAGTTGAACAGCAGCGACACCGGGAAGAACGCCAGCCAGATCGCGACAGCCTGCTTCCAGCGTGGCGGGCGCTGGCCGATCGCATCGGCGCCGAACCAGCCCTCAATGCCGCTGACGCGATGTTCCTTCGGGTGCACAAACAGGTCGCTGCCACGATCCAGCCAGGCAGTACGCGAGGCCGAATGCTCCCACGCATGCAGTGTGTGCTCATCGGCAAAGCGGAAAATGATTTGAAACTCGTTATCGCCGGGCGGTGGTGCGAGCACACCGGAGCCGAGATAACCGGGGAAGTCGGTGGCCAGTTGTTCACCTTCGCGCAGCCAGGCGATCAGATCCTGATAGCGTCCATCGGCGACGCGACGCGCAACCATCAGCGTGACGGGGGAAGTAGACATTGTATATCTCCGTATTTCGAGTGCGTCGCTCCGGGTAGGAGTTTCGCCTGACGCAGGGCCGGGGGTAGTGGCCAGCGTTTTACAGTATGCAAGGAATATTCCGGATTTTACCGATTTAACCAGCGACTTTGGTCGCTGTTCATCGCTTGAATCTTAATACCCCATCAAGGTTAGAATAGGATCCAATTCGCCAACAAGGACGTTGATTGTCTTATGTCTGTCATCACGGACAAAAGCCCTGCTTCGCAGGCATCCCTTGCGCTGGAATGTGAAGATCTGTTCCCCATACGTGAAGTCGCACGATTGACCGGCGTTAACCCGGTCACGTTACGTGCATGGGAGCGGCGCTATGGTTTGATTCAACCAACACGCACCGAAAGTGGGCATCGCTTGTATTCGATGGCCGATATCGAGCGCGTTCGCAGCATTCTCGACTGGATCGATCGTGGTGTGTCCGTCAGCAAAGTCGGCAAGATTCTGGCCAAGACCGAGCCGTTGAAAGTGCTGGCGCACATCATCCCCGACGATCGGGTGCAGGCCGATTATCTGCAATGGCAGGTGCAACTGCAGGATGCGATCAGTTCGTTCGATGATCAGCAACTGGATCTGGTCTACGGTCAGATCTTTTCTTCTTATACGTTGCCCGTCGTGTTCCAGGACATTCTGATGCCCTTGTGGCTGCAACTGCTGCAGCGACAAGATGCTTTCGGGCAAACCAGCGAATGGCTGTTCTTCGATGGATTTCTCAGAGCGCGGGTATTGCAGCGGATCGTCATGCTGCGCGGCTCGAAACCGCGCAGGGTGATTGTCAGTGCCTTGGCCGGACAATGCCGAGAGCTGGAACTGCTGGTGACGGCACTGTTCCTGAGTGGCAATGGCTCAGGGATCCGCGTGCTGACCACCGGCCAGCCGTTCGATGAACTCACCCTGGTCTGCGAACGGACCCGGCCTGACGTACTGGTATTGTTTTCCAACCACGCACCGAGCGCCGACCTTCCGCGACGCTTGAGCCGGCTGGCGTTGAGCCTTGATTGTCAGGTGCTGCTGGCGGGGGATGCCTCCGATCTGGCGCAGGACAGCCTGGCTGGAACGTCAATCGGTTGCATTGGTAATGAAGGGGCGACAATGTTTCAGCGGCTGACGCAGTTTCTGGCGGGCACGCTGGATACCTGAAGGCCAGGTTTTAAAGGCTCAGGTGTGCAGGGCCGGATGTGTCAGGCGATGTTGTTGCAGGATGAACTGGCGCAGACGTTCGGTTTCATCGGCATCGGTCTGGCTCAGTTCGTAGGCGAAGAAACCTTGCTCGGTCTCTCGTTCGAAATGGCCACGCAATGAAATCCGCTCATAACCCGATGGGCTGAACCACAGAGCGAAATGCTTGGGCGGTTTGGTTTTGTTGCGCACTTCCAGCAATACGCCTTTGTGCGAGATCTCGTGTACCCACAGCGTGCCAGGCTGGCCTTTGGCGTTCTCCAGTGCCACCGGTTCTTCAAGCGCCAGTCGCCATGGGCGAACCATCGGGCCGTCTTCGTAGATGCTCGGTACGCCGAGGCGCAGATGCAGCGCGTGAAACTCGTCTTCCACCAAATGCAGCGGGAAGGTCATCTGCTGATTTTCGAAATTGGCCTGGATGGTGACCTGTTCGTGAGCGGCCAGACGCGTGAGCAAGTCACGGATCTGCGAACCACCATTGACCAGCAGGCTCGACGTCGCATCCCGCACATTGAGTTGCGGGTTGTGTTGCATGGTCTGGATGAAATCCAGCTCATCCTGGGTCAGGAGGGCGTCGCGTTGCATGGTGAACTCGAAGTGAATAGTTACAAAGTCATTGGTGATTGTAGTTAATGACAATTGGTTCGCTGTTTTGTTTTAACCGTTTGTCGCTTTCAGTTCAGCCAGTTCGGCTTTGAGCGCCGCGACCTGGGCTTCCAATTGCGCAACGCGTTGCTGGGCTTTGACCTGAACCGTCACATCTTTTTGAACACCGACGAAATAGGTTTGCCCGTCATCGGTGTTTTTCACCGTTGAAAGCGACAGTTCATTCCAGAACGGTGTGCCGTCCTTGCGATAGTTGCGCAGGATTTCCCGGCAAGATCCGCTATTGCGCAGCGCTTCGCGAATCAGTGTCAGGTTTTCCTGATCCCTGTCTCCCGATTGCAGAAAGCGACAGTCTTGATAGAGGATTTCCTCGCTGGCATAACCGGTCAAGCGCTCGAAGGCCGGGTTGACGTAAATCAGGATGTTGTCCTGTTCGCCTTCCTTTTCCGCGACCACAATTCCATCGTTCGATGCGTTGATTACCATTTGCAGCAGGCTGGCGTTGATCATCTTTGAATCCTTTCAGAGGTGTCAGTGACGGGCATTCTAGAAGATCGGCGGAGGCTGTCTATAGGTCATTGGCGCTTATTGGGAGTTAATCGCAACTTCACGGCTCAGGCTGTTAATATCGGCGCTCTTTTTTTCAGCTCCAGGATCAGATTGATGAAAGTCGCCATCCTCTCCGGTTCGGTCTACGGTACCGCCGAAGAAGTCGCCCGCCACGCCCAGAATCTGCTGAAAGCCGCCGGCTTTGAAACCTTCTACAACTCGCGCGCCAGCCTGACGGACCTTCAGTCTTTTGGCCCTCAAGCGCTGCTGGCGGTGACCTCGACCACCGGCATGGGCGAGTTGCCGGACAATCTGCAGCCGTTGTATTCGGCCCTTCGTGACCAATTACCCGCTGCCTGGCGCGGTTTGCCGGGGGCGGTGATTGCGTTGGGCGACGCCAGTTACGGCGATACCTTCTGCGGCGGTGGCGAGCAGATGCGCGAACTGTTCGGCGAACTGGGCGTGCGCGAAGTGCAGGACATGCTGCGCATCGACGCCAGCGAAAGCGTGACCCCGGAAACCGACGCCGAGCCTTGGCTGGCTGAGTTCATCGGCGCGCTCAAGGGCTGATTGGTCGCTCGCGCAGCAGAGAAAGCCAGGCTTGCGCCGCTTTCGACAGATAGGCGCCCTGACGCCAGATGAAAACGATATCCCAGCGAAGCGAGTCCGGTGCTTTCAAGGTCAGGCGCACGACGCCTGGCCGCACCAGACCCCGCGCGACCACGCTGGGCAGCAACACCACGCCTTGCCCGGCGGCCACCAGTGACACCAGAAAATCCGCCTGCCCACTGCGTCCGCCTTCCTTCGGTGTGAAGCCCATCTGCTGGCACGCCTGGAGCAAGCGGTCATTGAGCACAAAACTGCGCTGATACAGCAGAAACGGCGTATCGGCCAATTCTTCCAGACCGATTTCGCCCCGCTCAGCCAACGGATGATCCATCGGCAACAGTGCATCGAGTTTCTCATCGCAGAACGGCTGATAGTCGAACTGCGCATCCTTGGGCAACAAACTGCCGCCCAATTCCAGTTCTGCGCTCAACACGGCTTGCTCAATATGGCGGCTACCGCCTTCAAGTAATTGGATCTTGATATTCGGATAGCGCCGACGGTATTCGGCAAACAGCCCGGCGAACAACGTGTCACTGCCCAACAGCGGCAGGCCCAGGCGCAACTCGCCACGGGTCAGATGGCTGAGGTCGTCGAGTTCGCTGAGCAATTCATTGCGCAAGCGCAGCATGCCCTCGGCTCGTTGCAACACCACGCTGCCGGCGGTGGTCAGGCGCAACTGCGAACCCAGCCGTTCGAGCAACGGGGTGCCCAGGCTTTGTTCGAGTTGTGCGACTTGTTTGCTCACGGCCGATTGGCTGATGTGCAGGGTTTTCGCGGCCTGGGTAAAACCGCCCTGATGCATGACTTCGACAAAACTGCGCAGTTGTTTGAATTCCATAGCCTGATTCCTTTTTGGAATGGCTTGGAGTCTAACAATTCGCTTCTGGGATGGGTGCTCGGTTCGTAAAATAAGCCCCTGTCAGGAGCAAAGCCATGAACGCCGCAACCCTCAAGTACCTTTCCCGCCTTGTTGTCGAACTGGCCGTGCTGCTCGGTCTCTACCTGCTTGGCTGCCAACTCGCCGCTTGGCTGGCGTGGCCGATTCCCGGTGGCGTGATCGGCATGGCGCTGTTGCTGCTGGCGTTCGCCTTTGGCTGGGTCAAACCGGCGGCATTGCAATTGGGCGCGGGGCTGCTGATGGCGGAGATGCTGCTGTTCTTCATCCCGGCGCTGATGAGCCTGCTTGATTATGGGGCGCTGCTGCGCAATGACGGTTGGCGGATTCTGTTGGTGATCGCCGCCAGCACGTTGATGGTCATGCTGGTGACGGCGTTCACCGTGGAATGGGCCGTGCGCCTGAGGCGGTCCCATGACGCTTGAATTGATGCCGATGTTCTGGCTCGCATTCACCCTGCTGGCGTACTTGTTCAGCCGCTGGATTTATCGGCGCACCGGCCGTTACCTGCTGTCGCCGCTGATTCTGGTGCCAACGCTGTTGTTGGCGCTGGCCGTGCCGCTGCACACCGCTTACGCCGAGTATTCCAGCAACACCCATTGGTTGATGCGGGTGCTCGGTCCGGTGACAGTCGCCTTCGCCGTGCCGATCTGGCAGCAGCGGCATCTGTTGATGCGGCACTGGCCTGCATTGATGCTCGGCATGGTGGCTGGCAGTGCCGCATCAATCGCCACTTCGTTCGCACTGGCCAAGGCGCTGGCACTGGACAGTTCGGTGACAATGTCGCTGGTGCCGCGCTCGATCACCACGCCATTCGCCATGCCGCTGGCTCAGGATCTCGGTGGTGTGCCGGAATTGACGGCGGTGTTCGTGATGTTTACCGGGGTGTTTGGCGCGATGCTCGGTGGCGTTCTTTTGAAGTGGTTGCCATTGCGCAGTGCCTTGGCCCGTGGCGCCCTGTTCGGTGTCGGTGCCCATGGCGCCGGTGTCAGCCGCGCCCATGAAGTGGGCGGTGAGGAGGGTTCGGTGGCGGGTCTGGTGATGGTCCTCACCGGGTTGCTCAATCTGTTCGCGGCCCCTTTGTTGGCGTCGTTGCTTTGACACGGATCCAAGCTGTTTGCCGGGCTGACTCGTTCAGTCATCAAGCTGGCTGCCAATGCAACTACGCGATGGCCTGCGCCTGACTAGACTGCTCACACGTGCAGAACAATAAGAACGCAGAGGTGCATACAGTGAGCGTAGCCCCCGTCCAATCGTCCCTTAATGTCAAAGATCAGGTCAGCGCCGCGGAATGGCAGACCCGAGTCGATCTCGCCGCCTGTTATCGTCTGGTCGCGCTGCATGGCTGGGATGATCTGATCTTCACGCACATTTCGGCCAAGGTGCCGGGCACCGAAGATTTCCTGATCAATCCGTTTGGCCTGATGTTCCACGAGATCACCGCATCG
Source organism: Pseudomonas sp. NPDC087614 (assembly GCF_044743485.1). Taxonomy (NCBI): domain Bacteria; kingdom Pseudomonadati; phylum Pseudomonadota; class Gammaproteobacteria; order Pseudomonadales; family Pseudomonadaceae; genus Pseudomonas; species Pseudomonas sp. NPDC087614. The sequence continues at coordinate 8,650 of NZ_JBIUWN010000116.1, forward strand.
AGCCTGGTGAAAGTCGATCAGGCCGGCAACAAACTCATGGACAGTCCTTACGAAATCAACCCCGCCGGTTACACCATCCACAGCGCCGTGCACGAAGTTCGACACGATGTGGTTTGCGTGCTGCATACGCACACGGCCTCGGGGGTTGCGGTGTCGGCGCAAAAGCAGGGTGTGCTGCCAATCAGTCAGCAATCGCTGTTTGTCCTGTCCAGCCTCGCTTATCACGCCTATGAAGGCGTGGCCCTCAATCACGAGGAGAAGGCGCGCTTGCAGGCCGACCTCGGCGATAACCATTTCCTCATGCTGCACAACCACGGTCTGCTGACCTGTGGCGGCACTATCGCTGACACTTTTCTGATGATGTTCACCTTCCAGCGTGCCTGCGACATTCAGGTGATGGCGCAGACCGGCGGCGCTGAACTCATTGCCATCGAACCGCAGGTTCTGGCGGGCGCCAAAGCGATGATCGCCGGCGTCACCAAAAGTGCTCAAGGCATGGGTGGCGCGCTGGCGTGGCCGGCATTGCTGCGCAAACTCGATAAACAGAACCCTGGATATCAACTCTGATGCCTCTTGCCGAGATTCCGTTGTGTGTCTGGCGCAAGCGCAGCCAGACCTTTGTTTTTGGTGGTCAGTCGATCCGTTACTGGACGGCGGGGCAGGGTGAGCCGCTGCTGCTGATCCATGGTTTCCCGACCGCCAGTTGGGATTGGCATTACCTGTGGCAGCCACTGGCTCAACGGTATCGCGTGATCGCCTGTGACATGCTCGGTTTCGGCGACTCGGCCAAACCGGTCAATCACCGCTATAGCCTGCTGGAACAAGCCGATCTGCAACAGGCGTTGCTCGCGCATCTGCAGGTCGAGCAGCCGGTACACCTCCTCGCTCATGACTATGGCGACAGCGTCGCGCAGGAACTGCTCGCGCGGCATTACGAGGCGCACATCAAGGTCGCCAGTTGCGTGTTCCTCAACGGTGGACTGTTCCCGGAAACCCACCGCCCGGTGTTGATGCAAAAACTGCTGCTCAGCCCTTTAGGCTGGATGATCGGTCGCGCTTTCACCCGAGACGCGCTGGTGAAAAGTTTCGGACAGATTTTCGGCCCGCAGACCCGGCCAAGCGAGAGCGAGCTGGATGATTTCTGGAGTCTGATCGACACCCATCAAGGCCCGCGCATCATGCACAAGCTGATTGGCTACATCCCCGAGCGTCGCGTGCAGCGCGACCGCTGGGTGGCGGCCATGCAGCGTGGCGAAATCCCGTTGCGGGTGATCGATGGCGAAGTCGATCCGATCTCCGGTGCGCACATGGTCGAGCGGTACCGGGAGTTGATTGCAGACGCGGACACCGTGCTGTTGCCGGGTATTGGTCACTATCCGCAGACCGAAGCGCCGGTGCAGGTGCTCACGCATTACCTGGCGTTCCGCGACCGTTTGGCGCTGCCGCCGCGCAAAGTGGCGTGCTCCTGAAAGATCAATTGATCGCCGCCAGCGATCTATTGATCTTGCTTGGCATCATCCCCTCACCTTATCGCGCACCATTCAGCCTCAGCCGTGTTCGTTGTGACCCAAAGCCCCGTGCCTGACACTCGGGCTCTCTGTCCTTTGGCCTGCTGGAGTTGCCCTGATGAATGAGTCTGTGCGTTTCGAAGATAAAGTCGTGATCGTCACCGGAGCCGGTGGCGGTCTGGGACGGGCGCATGCACTGCTGTTTGCCAGACAGGGCGCCAAAGTGCTGGTCAATGACCTCGGTGGCTCGACCCAGGGCGAAGGCGCCAATGCTAGCGCCGCCGACCGCGTGGTGGCAGAAATTCGTGAGGCCGGCGGCATCGCCGAAGCCAACCACGACTCGGTCACTGACGGCGACAAACTGGTGCAGAACGCCCTCGACGTCTTTGGCCGCGTCGACGTGGTGGTCAACAACGCCGGGATCCTGCGCGACAAGACCTTCCACAAAATGGACGATGCCGACTGGGATCTGGTTTACCGCGTCCATGTCGAAGGCGCCTACAAAGTCACCCGCGCCGCGTGGCCGCACCTGCGTGAACAAAACTACGGTCGAGTGATCTTCACCGCGTCGACTTCCGGCATCTACGGCAACTTCGGCCAATCCAACTACGGCATGGCCAAACTTGGCCTGTACGGCCTGACCCGCACCCTTGCCATCGAGGGCCGCAAGAACAACATTCTGGTCAACGCCATCGCCCCGACTGGCGGCACGCGCATGACCGAAGGCCTGATCCCGCCGCAAGTATTCGAGCAACTGAAGCCGGAGCTGGTCAGTCCGTTGGTGGTGTATCTGGCCAGTGAACAGTGCCAGGAGACCTCCGGGCTGTTTGAGGTCGGTGGTGGCTGGATGGGCAAGGTGCGGTGGGAGCGCAGTTTGGGGGCCGGGTTTGATCCGCGTGTTGGATTTTCGCCGGACGATGTCGCGGCGCACTGGCAGCAGATTTGCGATTTCGAAGGCGCGGCGCACCCCAAGGACAACATTGAGGCGCTGAAGGAAATGATGGCGAATTTGCAGAAATATTCGCTCTGAACCCTGCGCAACAATCGGCAGGGCTGCGCCAGCCCTGCCATCTCCCCGCTAAAACCCGTCACCCATAAAAAAGGCCGCTGCAAACGCAGCGGCCAAGGTAAGACGTTGGATCAAGGAGCTACAAATCAACGTCAGTGAACACCGGGGCGAGCAACCGAAGACCTTCGGTTGATCTGAAATCTGTCAGCAATGGCTTGAGTGGTTAAGGCGCCAAGGCCGAATGCTTGGCGGCTTATCCCGTGAAAGCCCGCTCAGAATACGGATTTGAGTCTGTAGGAAAAATAGCGATTGCGGACATGAACTGTTACGGGGCATGTAACAGTCTGCCCGGGAGTGTCAGATTTTTTGTGTGCGGGCCGGTAACGGCCTGCCGTAAGGCAAGCCCTTCTTTCACCAGTTCAACCTGGTAAATCGATCTCCATA
>NZ_JBIUWN010000117.1:0-11310 GCF_044743485.1 Pseudomonas sp. NPDC087614
GCACGTCGCCACAAAGGCCGGTTTGTTGTTTTTGCGAAAGTCGGCGATGGTCTTGAAGTCGGGTTTAAGCCGGTTGATCAACCACATCACTTCGATGTTGCGCTGACACTCGACCTCAAGTCGGCGTGAGGAGCGAATCCGTTGGAAATAGCCGTAGAGATAGAGTTTTAGCTGATCGGCAGGATCATAAGAGGGGCGCCCGGTGCCTTTGGGCAACGCTTTGTCAAAGCCCAGTTGCACCAGATCCAGCTTGGCGACGTAGAGGTCGATCACACGAACGAGGTGATCCTCGGGGATCAGTTCCTCCAGCGAGGCCGGGAACACGCTGGTCTGGCTGCGAGACTCTCCTTGGATGTAAGCCATAACGAAAAATGCTCCGTATCTTTCGATACGGAGCATTTCCATTGAGCGCTGCGCAGATTGCTAGGTTTTCACACAGTCTGCGAAGCCGGTTTTTTTGTGCCTGCGATCTTAGAACGAAGCGTTCTGCAGACCGTCCAGGTAACGCTCGGTGTCCAGTGCCGCCATGCAGCCGGCGCCGGCCGAGGTGATGGCCTGACGGTAAACGTGGTCAGCCACGTCACCGGCGGCAAAGACACCTTCGACGCTGGTTGCGGTGGCATTGCCGTCACGGCCGCCCTGCACTACCAGATAACCGTCCTTGAGGGTCAACTGGCCTTCGAACAGCGAAGTGTTCGGCGTGTGGCCGATGGCGATGAACACGCCGTCGACTTTGATCTCGTCGAAGCTGCCATCGTTGTTCTTCAGACGCGCACCGGTCACGCCCATGTTGTCGCCCAGCACTTCGTCGAGGTTGGCGTTCAACTTGAGGATGATCTTGCCTTCGGCCACACGGGCGTTGAGCTTGTCGATCAGGATCTTCTCGGCGCGGAAGGTTTCACGGCGGTGGATCAGGGTCACAGTGCTGGCGATGTTGGCCAGGTACAGCGCCTCTTCAACAGCGGTGTTGCCGCCGCCAACCACTGCAACAGGCTTGTTGCGGTAGAAGAAACCGTCGCAGGTCGCGCAGGCCGAAACGCCCTTGCCCATGAACGCTTCTTCCGACGGCAGGCCCAGGTAACGAGCGCTGGCGCCGGTGGCGATGATCAGGGCGTCGCAAGTGTAGGTCGCGCTGTCGCCGGTCAGGCTGTAGGGCTTGGAAGCGAAATCAACGGCGTTGATGTGGTCGAACACGACCTCGGTTTCAAAACGCTCGGCGTGCTCGCGCATCCGCTCCATCAACACAGGACCGGTCAGGCCGTGGACGTCGCCCGGCCAGTTGTCGACTTCGGTGGTGGTGGTCAGTTGACCGCCGGCCTGCATGCCGGTGATCAGCAGAGGCTTGAGGTTGGCACGGGCCGCGTATACCGCAGCGCTGTAACCGGCAGGGCCGGAACCGAGAATAATCACTCGCGAATGACGGACTTCAGACATGACCTGCTCCTGTTGACCGGGCCGAAAAACTGGCACGGTTCGCCGGACTGCCGGCGGGAATAAAAAAGGACCGTGGAAAACCTTGGGGAAGGCTTGAGCTCGACAGTCCTGTAAAAAGTTGGGTGCAGCGTATCGAGGGGGGCAAGATTAAGGAAATACGGTTTAACAATCCAGCTCATAGGTGGTCTCTATGCCGACCCACTGACGAGATGGACGTCTTTGTTACAGTGAATGTCGATCGCTCTGCCGCGCTTTCGCACATCTTGCAAAGTCGGTAAGGTCGGCGCGTTTTCCCTTGCTCGGAGCCCCTTATGCCCGCCCCTGTTCTGTCTGGCCCGCAATACCTGCGCGAAGGCCTCAAACTGGTTCTCAGCCCGGGCCTGCGCCTGTTCGTGTTGTTGCCGCTGGCAATCAACCTGGTGCTGTTCGTCGGATTGATCTATCTGGCCGGCCATCAGTTCAGCCTGTGGGTCGATACGCTGATGCCGTCGCTGCCCGACTGGCTGAGTTTCCTCAGCTACATCCTCTGGCCGCTGTTCGTGGTGCTGGTGGCGTTGATGGTGTTCTTCACCTTCACTATGCTCGCGAACGTGATTGCCGCGCCCTTCAACGGCTTCCTCGCGGAAAAAGTCGAAGTGGTCGTGCGCGGCAGCGATGACTTCCCGGCGTTCAGCTGGGGCGAACTGATCTCGATGATCCCGCGCACCCTCGCCCGGGAAATGCGCAAGCTCGGCTACTTCCTGCCGCGGGCCATCGGCCTGTTCATCCTCTCGTTCATCCCGGTGGTGAACATCGTCGCCGCCCCCCTGTGGCTGCTGTTCGGCGTGTGGATGATGGCGATCCAGTACATCGACTACCCGGCGGACAACCACAAACTGGGCTGGAACGAAATGCTCGCCTGGCTGCGCGAGAAGCGCTGGCAGAGCATGAGTTTTGGCGGGATCGTCTATCTGGCGCTGCTGATTCCGGTGGTCAACATCCTGATGATGCCGGCCGCTGTGGCCGGGGCGACACTGTTCTGGGTGCGTGAGCGTGGTGCCGAGAACCTTGTAACCCAACGCTGACCCCGTCACAAATCCATCATCCGACCGTCACAAGCGCGACATGGCCTCAGCCGACACTGAGGTCATGACGACAGCTCTACACATCACACTGATCAGCGAAACCTTCCCACCGGAAATCAACGGGGTGGCCAATACCCTTGGTCGCTTGTGCGATGGATTGCGCGCGCGCGGCCATCAAGTTGACCTCGTACGGCCGCGTCAGGGCGGTGATCCGCAACGCAGTGACGACGATGCTGTGTTGTTGTGTCGTGGCTGGCCGTTGCCGGGTTATCCGGGGCTGCAATGGGGCCAGTCGTCGATGCACAAACTGCTGCGGCGCTGGAAGCAACAGCGCCCGGACGTGCTGTACATCGCCACTGAAGGCCCGCTCGGGTTGTCGGCGTTACGGGCGGCGCGGCGTCTGGGGATTTGCGTGGTCAGCGGTTTCCACACCAATTTCCAGCAATACACCAGTCAGTACGGCCTCAGTCTCCTGACCCGGATGCTGACGCATTACCTGCGCTGGTTTCACAATCGTTCGGCGCTGACGCTGGTGCCCAGTGTCAGCCAGCGACTGGAGCTGGAGCGCCGGCATTTCGAGCGATTGGCGTTGTTGTCCAGAGGCGTGGACAGCCAGTTGTTCCACCCAACCAAACGCATGAACGCTTTGCGTGAGCAATGGGGGCTGGGTGAGCGCGACATTGCTGTGATTCATGTAGGAAGACTCGCGCCAGAAAAAAACCTCGGCTTGCTCAAACGCTGCTTTGAAAAGCTGCGCAGCACTTATCCACAGCGCAATCTGAAGCTGATCGTGGTCGGCGACGGGCCGCAACGTATGGCCCTGGAAAAAGATCTGCCCGAGGCAATTTTCTCTGGGGCGCAGCGCGGTGAAGCGTTGGCGGCGCACTATGCGTCCGGTGATGTGTTTCTGTTTCCGAGCCTGACGGAAACCTTTGGCAATGTGGTGCTCGAAGCACTGGCTTCAGGGCTTGGCGTGGTAGCTTACGATCAGGCAGCGGCGGCGCAGCATATTCGCCATGGCTATAACGGCGTACTGGCGATGCCGGGCGATGAAGAGGCGTTCTGTGATGCGGCGACGTGGTTGCTGGAGGCGCATGAGACATTGCGTTGCGTGCGCCTGAATGCACGGCAACATGCGAGTCGCCAAGGATGGGCGGCCGTGATCGAACAGTTTGAAAGTCACTTGCGTGGGGCATGCCAAGGGGAGCAGTTGGTGCCGAATGCGCCGACATTGCCTTGATTACCGCTGACTTTGAGCCGTCTTCGCGAGCAAGCCCGCTCCCACATTGGAATGCATTTCAATTGTGGGAGCGGGCTTGTTCGCGAAGGGGCCTATGAAGGCGCCCGTTAAACCAGCGTCATCAACGCCTCACGGCTGAACGGCAGAATGTCCTGCTCACGTCCTTCGCGCACTTTCTGCGCCCAGTCCGGGTCCACCAGCAGCGCACGGCCTACCGCCACCAGATCAAATTCCTCTTTGTTCAGACGCTCCAGCAGGTTCTCCAGACTGGCCGGTTGGGCGACCTTGTCGGTGTTGACCATGAACTGCAGGAATTCGCCATCGAGCCCGACGCTGCCGACAGTGATGGTCGGTTTGCCCGTTAGCTTACGCGTCCAGCCTGCCAGGTTGAGCTCGGACCCGTCGAACTCCGGCTCCCAGAAACGCCGCGTCGAGCAGTGGAAAATATCCACACCCGCATCGGACAACGGCTCGAGAAACTCGCCCAACGCTTGCGGGGTTTGCACCAGACGTGCGGTGTAATCCTGCTGCTTCCACTGCGAGAAACGGAAGATGATCGGAAAACCTTCGCCGACCGCCGCGCGTACTGCCTGAACAAGTTCGATAGCGAAACGCGAACGGTTGGCCAAGCTGCCACCGTATTCGTCGGTGCGCTGGTTACTGCCTTCCCAAAAGAACTGATCGACCAGATAGCCGTGGGCGCCGTGGATTTCCACGCCATCCATGCCGATGCGTTGTGCATCTTTGGCCGCCTGAGCGAAAGCGGCGATCACGTCCTTAATGTCTTGTTTGCTCATGCCGTGAACCACGACCTGACCGTCCTTGAGTTTTTCCGACGGACCGTAACCCGGCACGCTGGCGTCCGGCTCGGTGCCGATACGGCGTACGCTGCCGACGTGCCACAGTTGCGGAACAATCTTGCCGCCTTCAGCGTGGACGGCGTCGACGACTTTTTTCCAGCCGGCCAATGCGGCCTCACCGTAGAAGTGCGGCACGTTCGGATAGCCGTTCGAGGCCTTGTGGCCGACGGTGGTGCCTTCGGTGATGATCAGGCCGACACCAGCGGCTGCGCGACGGCGGTAATACTCGATGACTTTGGAGTTCGGTACGCCGCCCGGAGAAAACGAACGGGTCATTGGCGCCATGACCACGCGGGTCGGCAGTTCGAGGGCACCGAGGTGGAACGGTTTGAACAGGGCTTGAACGGGCATCACAAGGCTCCACGAAAACATTATCGACAGGGCATAAGCCATATGACGGCGATAATATGAATAGTGACGCCAGCGCGGAAGCACTATTGATCTGAATGATTAAGGGTCAAAAGGCAGGCAAAAAAATCGCAGCGCGATGGCTGCGATTTTCAGGTTTCAGCTCAGCGCTTTTTCAATCGCATGAACAATGGTCGGATCGTCTGGCGCCGTGCGTGGCGAGAACCGGGCCAACACCCGGCCGTCCTTGCCGAGCAGGAACTTCTCGAAATTCCAGGTGATGTCACCGGGAAATTCCGCTCCCTCGCCCGCCAGCAGGCGATAGAGCTGGTGACGATCGTGACCGTTGACTTCGAGCTTGCTCGACAACGGGAACGTCACGCCATAGTTGAGGCTGCAGAATTCCTGAATTTCCTGTTCGGTGCCTGGTTCCTGACCGGCAAACTGGTTGCACGGCAGGCCCAACACACTGAAGCCTTTGCTTTTGAACTGCTGGTAAAGGTTTTCCAGCGCCGCGTACTGTGGGGTCAAGCCGCATTTGGAGGCGACGTTGACCACCAGCACGACGTGGCCCTTGAAGGGCGCCAGCGGTAGCTCCTGACCATCCAGGGCTGTCAACTTAAGGTCGTGAAAAGCACTCATGACGAACTCCAGGATTCCCGTGTTCTACTCGAAACGGCCACTTGGCGAAGCTACCAAGGACAGCCGCGGACTAAAAAGGCGCCCGCAGGCGCCTCTCCAGTTCTCGAAAGCTTAGCGCAGAAAATCAGTGCTGATGGCCGCCTTCGCCATGGACGTGACCATGAGCGACTTCTTCCTGGCTGGCGTCACGGATAGCAACGATCTTCACTTTGAAGTTAAGGCGCTGACCGGCCAGTGGGTGGTTGCCGTCAACAGTCACATCGTCGCCGTCCAGGTCACGGATGGTCACGATCTGCATTTGGCCGTCCGGCGCCGAAGCGTGGAACTGCATGCCCACTTCCAGCTCGTCAACACCTTCGAACATGCTGCGGCTCAGTGTGCTGACCAGTTCGGCCGAGTATTCGCCGTAAGCGTCTTCAGGCTCAACGGAAACTTCCAGCTCGTCACCAACAGCTTTGCCTTCCAGGGCTTTTTCCAGGCCCGGGATGATGTTACCTGCGCCTTGCAGGTAGACCAGCGGAGCGCCGCCGGCGGAGCTGTCGATGACCTCACCAGCGTCGTTGGTCAGGGTATAGTCGATGGAGACAGCCTTATTGGCGGCGATCAGCATGGGGCGAGACCTTTTGCATAAGAATTTAGAAAGGCGAAGTTTAGCGAAGCAATCGCGCGAAAGCGAACACAACCCGGACAAACGGGATTCGACGATTACGGGCTTCCATCTGGACGAAGAGGATCACTGGGTGGTCGAGCTTTCCTGCGGCCACACTCAGCACCTGCGTCACCAGCCACCCTGGCAATCTCGGGCGTGGGTGCTGGATCCGGCGCAACGTATTGAAAAAATAGGCCAACCCTTTGCCTGCGGTTGGTGCGCACAAGGCTCGGTTAGCGATAACCTTGGCGACTGAATTTCGGCAGATCGTCAGAGAAAGATGATCGCCATTGCCATGCACCCTTAGAGAATTCGCATGCAAACTTTTTTTATCGCGCCCACCGATTTTGGCGTGGGTCTGACCTCCATAAGCCTCGGGCTGGTGCGCATGCTTGAGCGAGCCGGGTTGAAAGTCGGTTTCTTCAAGCCGATTGCCCAGCCGCACCCGGGCGACACCGGCCCTGAGCGCTCCACCGAACTGGTGGCCCGCACCCATGGTCTGAAACCGCCACAACCGTTGGGCCTGGCCCACGTTGAGCGGATGCTCGGCGACGGCCAGCTCGATGAACTGCTCGAAGAAATCATCACTCTTTATCAGCAGGCAGCCGTCGGCAAGGACGTGCTGGTCGTGGAAGGCATGGTGCCGACCCGCAGCGCCAGTTACGCCGCACGGGTGAATTTGCACCTGGCCAAAAGCCTCGATGCCGAGGTGATTCTGGTCTCGGCACCGGAAAACGAAGTGCTCGCCGAACTCTCCGGCCGTGTCGAGTTGCAGGCGCAATTGTTCGGAGGCCCGAAGGATCCGAAAGTTCTCGGCGTGATCCTCAACAAGGTCAAGACCGACGAGAGCATGGAGGCCTTCGCCGCGCGACTGAAGGAGCATTCGCCGTTGCTGCGCAATGGCGATTTCCGCTTGCTCGGCTGCATCCCGTTCCAGCCCGAACTCAACGCGCCACGCACCCGCGATGTGGCCGACCTGATGGGCGCGCAAGTGCTCAACGCCGGTGACTACGAAACCCGGCGCATGACCAAAATCATCATTTGCGCGCGGACCATGCGCAACACCGTCGAGCTGCTCAAGCCCGGCGTGCTGGTGGTGACGCCGGGCGACCGCGACGACATCATCCTGGCCGTCAGCCTCGCGGCGATCAACGGCGTGCCACTGGCCGGCCTGCTGCTGACCAGCGACACCCTGCCCGATCCGCGCATCATGGACTTGTGCCGTGGTGCCTTGCAGGCCGGTCTGCCGGTGTTGTCGGTGAGCACCGGCTCCTACGACACCGCCAACCTGCTCAATGGCCTGAACAAGGAAATCCCCATCGATGACCGCGAGCGTGCGGAAATCATCACCGACTTCGTCGCCAGTCATCTCGATGCCAACTGGCTGCACCAGCGCTGTGGCACGCCACGGGAAATGCGCCTGTCGCCAGCGGTGTTCCGCTATCAATTGATCCAGCGCGCCCAAGCCGCCAACAAGCGCATCGTCCTGCCCGAGGGTAGCGAGCCGTTCACCGTGCAGGCAGCGGCGATCTGCCAGGAGCGCGGCATTGCCCGTTGCGTGTTGCTGGCCAAACCCGAAGACGTCGAAGCCGTGGCCCGTGCCCAAGGCATCGTCTTGCCGCCAGGGCTGGAAATCCTCGACCCGGACCTGATCCGCGAGCGCTATGTCGAGCCGATGGTCGCCCTGCGCAAGACCAAAAGCCTCAACGCGCCGATGGCCGAACAACAATTGGAAGACACCGTGGTGATCGGCACCATGATGCTGGCACTGGATGAAGTCGACGGGCTGGTTTCCGGTGTCATCAACACCACCGCCAATACCATCCGCCCAGCCTTGCAACTGATTAAAACCGCGCCGGGCTGCACGCTGGTGTCGTCGGTGTTCTTCATGCTGTTCCCCGAAGAAGTACTGGTCTACGGCGACTGCGTGATGAACCCGCACCCAAGCGCCGCCGAACTGGCCGAGATTGCCCTGCAAAGCGCTGACTCTGCCGCCGCGTTCGGCATCACCCCGCGCGTGGCGATGATCAGTTACTCCAGTGGCGAATCGGCCACAGGCGAGGAAGTCGAGAAAGTCCGCGAAGCCACCCTGCTCGCCCATGAGCAACAGCACTCGCTGCTGATCGACGGCCCGTTGCAATACGACGCCGCCGCCAACGAGAACGTGGCGCGGCAACTGGCGCCAAACAGTCCGGTCGCCGGACGCGCCACGGTGTTCGTGTTCCCTGACCTGAACACCGGCAACACCACCCATAAAGCCGTACAGCGCAGCGCCGATTGCGTCAGCCTCGGCCCGATGCTGCAAGGCCTGCGCAAACCGGTGAACGACTTGCCACGCGGTGCACAGGTCGACGACATCGTCTACACCATCGCCCTCACGGCGATCCAAGCCGCCAACCGACCTATGGATGTGTAAATGCTGGACTTTCTACCTGCACCACTGCGCGGCGTGATCGCCTCGCTGCTGTTGGCGCTCAATACGATAGTGCTGTGCTCGTTTCTGTTCTGCGTGGCGCTGGTCAAGGCCTTGCCGTTCGCCGTCACTCAGCGCATTGCCGGCTGGCTGATGCGCCACACCCACCAAGCCTGGATCAGCAACAACAAAGGCTGGATGAACCTGGTGCGCCGCACGCGCTGGCACCTTAGCGGCCTGCAAGATCTGGACTATCAACACTCGTACCTGATCACCAGCAACCACCAGAGCTGGGTCGATATTCTGGTGCTGCAATACGTCCTCAACCGGCGCATCCAGCCACTGAAGTTCTTCCTCAAGCAGGAGCTGATCTGGGTGCCGGTGATCGGTCTGGCCTGGTGGGCGCTGGGCTTTCCGTTCATGAAGCGCTACTCCAAGGCGTATCTGGAAAAGCACCCGGAGAAGAAAGGCAAAGACCTGGAAACCACCCGCAAGACCTGCGCGAAGTTTCGCAACAACCCGGTGGGGATTTTCAACTTCGTCGAAGGCACGCGCTTCACTGAAGGCAAGCATGCTCAACAGCAATCGCCGTTCAAATACCTGCTCAAGCCCAAGGCCGGCGGCATTGCGTTTGTGCTGGATGCGATGGGTGAACAGCTGGAGTCGATCGTCAACGTGACGATCCACTATCCGGCCGGACGTCCGGGTTTCTGGGACCTGCTGTGTGGGAATGTGCGGGATGTCGTGGTGCACTTTGAAGCGCTGAAGATCCCGCCGCAATTCATCGGCAAGAACTACGACCAGGACGGCGAATATCGCCTGCAGTTTCAAGGCTGGATCAATCAGCTGTGGCTGGACAAGGATGCGCTGCTGGAACAGATGCACCGCGAATATCCAGACCGCCATTGATTGCTGTGGGTGCGGGCTTGCTCGCGAATACGGTTTACCATTCAACGCTGATGCTGGCTGATCCACCGCTTTCGCGAGCAAGCCCGCTCCCACAGTTGACCGGGTTGGCACGAAATAAAAAGCCCGCCGATGATTGCTCATCGGCGGGCTTTTTGGTTTGCAGCTAACGCTTAAATCGCACCACGCTTGCGCAGCAGATCCAGCACTTGCTTGACGCTTTCTTCCAGCGACAGCGCCTGGGTGTCGATCACCAGATCAGCATTGAGCGGCACGTCATACGGGAAGGATTCGCCCGGAATGTTGTCGCCACCCGCCGCATACAACCCTTGCGGATCACGCTCGGCGCACACAGTCGGCGAAGCCTGGACGTAGACCGTCAGCAAACGTTCCTTGCCGATCAGGTCCTTGGCCTGCTCACGCCCCTCTTCGCTGGGTGCCACGAATGCCGCCAGCGTCAGCAGGCCCGCTTCGTTGAACTGACGCGCAACATGCGCGGCACGACGCCAGTTTTCGGTGCGACCGACGCGATCATGCGCCAGACCTTTGTTGAGGTCGTGACGCAGGTTCTGACCATCCAGTACAAACACCGCACGGCCCATGTCGAACAGCTTGCGCTCAACGGCGTACGCCAGCGTGCTCTTGCCCGCGCCCGACAAACCGCTGAACAACACGGTGGCCGGTTGCTGGCCGAAACGCTGAGCGCGTTCTTCGGTGGCAACATGGGCCAGTTTGCCGTGGTGCGTCGCGGTGCCGTGAGTCACGGGCTGCGCGACGATCATGCCGGCGCCGACGGTGCCGTTGGTCAAGCGGTCGATGACGATGAAGGCGCCAGTGGTGCGGTTGCTCTCGTAACCGTCGAGGGCGATCGGCGCGTCGAGCGCGATCTTCACCTTGCCGATTTCGTTGAGCTGCAACGCGCTCGCCGGGCCTTCTTCGAGGGTGTTCACATCCACTTTGTTGACGATGCTGGCGATGGAGCCCGGCACGTAACTGGTGGCGCGTTTGATGTCGTATTTCTTGCCCGGCAGCATCGGCTCTTCAGCCATCCACACCAGCATCGCTTCGAAGCTGTCGGTGACCGGCGGCACGTTGTCGGCATGCACCAGCAGATCGCCGCGAGAGATGTCGATTTCGTCTTCCATGGTCAGCGTCACGGCCTGACCGGGGCCTGCGTGCTCCAGCTCACCTTCGAAGGTGACGATGGATTTCACGCGGCTGCTCTTGCCCGACGGCAGCACCACGACTTCGTCACCCTTGTGCACGATGCCGCTGGCGAGCGTGCCGGCAAAACCACGGAAATTCAGGTTCGGACGGTTGACGTATTGCACCGGGAAACGCAGATCGGTGAAGTTACGGTCGCCCGCCACTTCCACGGTTTCGAGAATCTCCATCAGCGACTGGCCGGTGTACCACGGCGAACGCTCGGACTTGTTCACCACGTTGTCGCCCTTCAGGGCCGACATCGGCACGAAGTGCATGCTGGTCGGCTTCATCTTCAAGCCTTCGGCGAACTTCAGGTAGTCGGCCTTGATCGACTCGAACACGCCTTCATCGAAATCCTTGAGGTCCATCTTGTTGATGGCGACAACGATGTGCTTGATGCCCAGCAAGGACGCGATGAAGCTGTGGCGACGGGTCTGGGTCTGCACGCCGTAACGGGCGTCGACGAGGATGATCGCCAGGTCACAGGTGGACGCACCGGTGGCCATGTTGCGGGTGTACTGCTCATGGCCGGGGGTGTAGACCCAGAC
>NZ_JBIUWN010000118.1:0-10773 GCF_044743485.1 Pseudomonas sp. NPDC087614
GCACACCCTTTGGCCGCCGCCCGTGATGCGGACCGCCACCGGCACATGAGACACCAGCACGCGCGATGGCACCCATCGCCACTGGCTTCTTGAGTTTTCCTGCCGGCCATCGCCGGCACCAAGTTTGCGCGAATGAGGACAAGTGTTATGGGAAGAATGTAGTAGTCCGGGGCAACCAGTGGGGTGATGAGGGCAAAGGCAAGATCGTTGATCTGCTGACCGAACATGCTGCCGCCGTAGTGCGCTACCAGGGTGGCCACAACGCTGGTCACACCTTGGTGATCGACGGCGAAAAAACCGTCTTGCACCTGATCCCGTCGGGCGTATTGCGCGAAGGCGTGCAGTGCCTGATCGGTAACGGCGTGGTGGTTGCACCTGACGCTCTGATGCGGGAAATCAACAAGCTGGAGGAGAAAGGTGTGCCGGTGCGCGAGCGCCTGCGTATCAGCCCGTCTTGCCCGCTGATCCTGTCCTACCACGTTGCGCTGGATCAGGCCCGTGAGAAGGCCCGTGGCGAGCTGAAGATCGGTACGACCGGTCGCGGCATCGGCCCGGCTTACGAAGACAAGGTTGCACGTCGCGGTCTGCGCATCGGTGACCTGTTCCACCGCGAGCGTTTCGCCGCCAAGCTGGGCGAGTTGCTGGATTACCACAACTTCGTACTGGTTAATTACTACAAAGAGCCGGCCATCGACTTCCAGAAGACTCTCGACGAGTGCATGGAATACGCTGAGCTGCTCAAGCCGATGATGCTCGACGTCACTGCCGAACTGCACGACCTGCGTCGCGCAGGCAAAGACATCATGTTCGAAGGCGCCCAAGGCTCGCTGCTGGACATCGACCACGGTACCTACCCGTACGTCACCAGCTCCAACACCACGGCCGGCGGCATCGCCACCGGTTCGGGCGTTGGTCCGATGTTCCTGGACTACATCCTCGGCATCACCAAGGCTTACACCACTCGTGTAGGTTCGGGGCCTTTCCCGACTGAACTGTTCGACGACGTTGGCGCATTCCTGGCCAAGCGTGGCCACGAGTTCGGTGCAACCACCGGTCGTGCCCGTCGTTGCGGCTGGTTCGACGCCGTCATCCTGCGTCGCGCTATCGATGTGAACAGCATCTCGGGCCTGTGCCTGACCAAGCTGGACGTACTGGACGGTCTGGAAACCATCAACATCTGCGTTGGCTACAAGAACGCTGATGGTGCAGTGATCGACGCACCAACTGACGCTGATAGCTACATTGGCCTTGAGCCGGTGTACGAGCAAATGCCGGGCTGGAGCGAATCGACCCTGGGTGCCAAGACCCTGGAAGAGCTGCCACAGGCTGCGCGTAACTACATCAAACGCATCGAAGAGCTGGTCGGCGCGCCGATCGACATTATTTCGACGGGCCCGGATCGCAACGAAACCATCGTTCTGCGCCATCCGTTTGCTTGATAAGTCGTTGATGTAAAAAACAAAGGCCCCTTAATTGGGGCCTTTGTCGTTTATGCCTGTTGGACGGCATGACCTTTGCTGTGATTCTGTCTACAAGAGTGCCATCAAATTAATGGCGTCAGACGTAGAGGTATTCACAGTGTCGGCCGTTCTCTCACTGTTACAAAGCCGTTTATTGCGGCCTGTATTCGTTACCCTTGGTATCGCCCTTTTGGTGCAGGTGTTGGTGGCCGTCGCCCTGACACGGAGCACGGTCACCGCGCTGGAAGCTGATCTGGCGGTGCGGCTCGGTGCTGACAGCCAGAAACTTTCCGGCGAACTGGAGCAGGCAGGGCGTGAAGTCACGTCGAGTCTTGATGCTTTGTCCGCCAACACTCGTCAGCGGCTGACCGCGGGTTTGTCGTCGCGTTTGAAGGAAGAGCAGGCGCAACTTCGCGCGACACTGGAAAAGGATCTGCAGGATTCGGCCAATGACATGGCCCAATTGCTGGCTTCCGTTGCACCTCGCGCCATGTGGGATAGCGATGTACCGACCTTGTCTGAATTCGCCCGGCGCGCCCAGCGCAACCCCAACGTGCTGTTCGTTGTGTACGACGATGCGACCGGTCAGCACCTGACCCGTTATCTCAATCGCGAAAACCCGATCAACAAGGCCTTGCTGGAAAAGGGCCAGGGTGAGCGTGCACTGGATAAAGTGCTGGATGCGGCGAAGCACGATCCGTCGGTCTATTACCTGGAGGCGTCGATCAATCCCAATGGCGTGGAAATCGGCAAGGTGTTGATGGGGGTCTCCACGGCGTCCGTAGAGACCGATCTGGCGGCACTGGATAAGCGCTTCTCGGCGTTGATCGCCAGCAGTGATCAGTTGGTTGGCGACAGCCTCAAAGGCGCGGCAGCCGACAGTGCGACCGCGATGCGCGCGCGCCTGCAATCGGCGCAATCGACTGCGGTAGAAATGAAAGCCAATACTGCCAGTACCGTGCAGGACGCCGCCGCGACTCTGCGCTGGCGGATCGGCATGGGCCTGGCGCTGGTCGGTGCGGGTGTGCTGCTGTTGTTGGCCGTGGTTTTGGGTCATCGTGTGGTCAATCGCCTGAAGATGCTCAACGTGGCGATGGATGATCTCGCAGCGGGTGAGGGCGATCTGACCAAGCGTGTGCAAATCAACAGCAAGGATGAGATCGGCGACATGGCCTCGGCGGTCAATCGCTTTGTGGATAAGTTGCAGCCGATCGTGCGCGAGGCGGGCGACGTGGCTCAGCGCACGGGTGTGGAAATCGGTGCGATGACCCTGCGCAATGCCGGCGCGGATGCTGCGGCCGGGATGCAGCGCGACGAAGTGGCGGAAAGTCTGCGCGCACTGTCGCAAATGGCTGATGAGGCGCAATCGGAAAGCCATGCCATGCAGGCGGCGTTGAAGCAGGTGGTCGACATTCGACAGGCCACCGATGAAAACACCCGCACGTCGGCCAAGGTCGGCAGCCTGATCGAGGCGCTCGCCGGACAGGTCGATACCGGGGCAAAAGTCATCGAGCGACTGGCGCAGCAGAGCGAGCAGATTGAAGTCGTGCTGACAGTGATTCACGGGATTGCCGAGCAAACCAATTTGCTGGCGCTGAACGCGGCTATCGAAGCGGCGCGGGCGGGCGAGACCGGGCGCGGTTTCGCCGTGGTGGCGGACGAGGTTCGTGCACTGGCGAGTAAAACCCAGAGTTCTACCGGCGACATTCAAGCGCACATTGTGGCTTTGCAGCAGGGCGCGCGTGAGGCGGTGGAGGCGATTGGTCAGGCTGGGCGTCAGGCCAGCGAAGGTTTGCTGGTGCTGCGTGACAGTGCGCGCTTACAGCAATCTGTGCAGGTGTCGGTCGAGCAGGTGCACGCGGCAATTGGTTTGGCCACGCAGGCGGCGGCGCATCAGGCGCAAGGTGCACAGGCAGTGCGTGGGCGGGTCGAGACGATTCATGCTCAAGCCGAGAAAGCGGCTCAAGCGGTGGTGGAGACCACGGCCAGTGGCAAGGTGCTGGATGGTTTGGCGGCCCAGCTCAAGGCGAGCCTGGGGCAGTTCAGGGCGTGATTCAGATCCGATTGCCAGTAGGCTGGCTCCCACAGGGGGATGCATTCCACTGTGGGAGTGAGTCGGCTCGCGATGGCCGTTTCAGCGGCTCAGGTACATCCGGGTTGTCAGCAGATAAACCGGCAATCCAGAAACCACAATCAACAGCGCCGCATAAGGCGCTGCGGCCGCAAACTCGACATTCGCCGTATGCGCCCACACCTCGGTTGCCAACGTATTGAGACCGGTCGGACTCAGCAGCAACGTCGCGGTCAATTCCTTCATCGCATCCAGAAACACCAACGCAAACGCTGCGCCCAATGCCGGGAAGATGATCGGCAGTGTCACCCGGCAAAACGCCGTAAACGACGATGCGCCCAGTGTGCGTGCAGCCTCTTCCAGTTGCGGCGCTGCCTTGTTCAGTGCCGTGCGGATCGGAGCCTGAGCCAGCGGCAGGAACAACAGCGCATAAGCGATCAGCAACAGGCCGGACGTTTGATACAGCACAGGCACGTAGTGCAGGGCGAAATACACCAGCGTCAGCGCAATCACCAAACCCGGCAACGCATGCAGCAGATACGGCAAGCGTTCGGCCCAGATCGCCAGTTGGCCTTTATAGCGCACCACCAGCAGCCCGACCGGCACTGCCAGCAACAGGCACAGTGCCGCGCCACCCAGCGATAACGCCAGCGATGACAGCAGCGCCTCGGTAATGGCCGCAACCGGGAATGCAGCCGAAGAGCCTACAGCCAGCCAGTACGCCAGCATGCCCAGTGGAATTGCGCTGCCAATGATTGCCAGGATCAGGCAATACAACTGGCCGACCGCAACCCAAGGCCCTAGCTGAACCTGTTCAGCCTGACGCGCCGCACCTTGCCCGGTGCGCACGTGCCGACCCTTGCCGCGTACTCGCAGTTCCAGCCACAGCAGCACCAGGCACAGCGCGAGCAGCACGGCGGACAGCATTGCCGCATTGGCGTTGCTGAATGCCAGTTCGAATTGTTGGTAGATCGCCGTGGTAAAGGTTTGCAGGCCAATGATCGACAGTGCGCCAAACTCCACCAGCATGTGTAAGGCGATCAGCAGCGAGCCCGCTAGCAGCGATGGCCAGAGCAGGGGCAGGGTGACCCGGAAAAAAACGCCCCAGCGATTCTGCCCCAAGGTGCGGGCTGACTCTTCGAGAGAAGGATCGAGATTGCGCAGGGTTGCCGCCACTGGGAGAAAGATCAGCGGGTATTTCGACAGGCTCATCACCAGAATCGCGCCGCCGAGGCCTTCGAACTGTGCGCTCAGCGAAACCCAAGTGAAGCTGCTGACAAACGCCGGAACCGCGAACGGCAGGCACAGGATCACGCCCCACAAACGCCGCCCCGGCAGATTGCTGCGCTCCAGCAGCCAGGCCAGCGACAGACCGATCACGCCGCAGGTGATAGTCACGCCGACCATCAAGGCCAGCGTATTGCGCAGTAGACCGAAGACATAGGGGCGCCACAACAAATGCAGCGCCTCGGCCCAGCCGGCCTGCCAGGTCTTTATCCCAACGTAGGCCAGCGGCAACAGGCTCAAGACCACCAATAGCAATACCGGCAGTACCAGCCAGATCGATGGTCGCTTGCGCCGTGGCACGTACCCCCCGCGCGCGGCGGGGGCGGATAACGATGCGGTCATCAGTTCAAGCCAACTTCACGTTCCAGCTCCAGTGCTTGTTCAGCATTGCCCAAATCGGCCGGTGTGACGTTCGGCGCGTCCAGTTCGCGGAACGGCTTGAGGCCGCGATCCGATTCCATGCCTTTGTGCAGCGGGTATTCGGCGGTGGTTTGGGTGATCACGCGCTGGCCTTCTTCGCTGGCCATGTAGGCGAGCAATTGCTGCGCTTCTTTTGGGTGTTTGCTGGATTTCAGCACGGCAGCGCTGGAAACGGTAATCAAGCCGCCGACATCGCCGCCGGTGAAGTAGTGCAGTTTGGAATCCAGTTGGCCTTTCTCGCGTTGCAGGGCGAACCAGTAGTAGTTGTTCACCAGTACGGCGGCGACTTCACCGTTCTCGACGGCTTTGAGCGCGACCATGTTGTTGCTGTAGGTCTTGCCGAAAGCGCGCAGGCCGGTCAGCCATTCTTCGGCGGCATCGCGACCGTGCATTTTGATGATGGCCACGGCCTGTTCCTGGAAGGCGCCGCTGGTGGGCACAAAGCCGATCTTGCCTTGCCATTTCGGCTCGGAGAATTCCATTACCGACTTCGGCAGGTCTTTTTCGTCGATCAGTGTCGGGTTGAACGCCGCCACGCGAACGCGAGCGGTGACGCCGATCCAGGTGCCGTTGCCAGCGACGTATTTTTTCGGCAGTACGGCCAGTGTGGCGTCATCGGTCTTGGCCAGCAGGCCTTGTTCGCCGAGGTTATTCAGTGGAGGGGATTCTTCGGTGTAGATCACGTCGGCGGGGGAGCGGTCGCCTTCTTCGATGATCTGGCTGGCAAGCTGATTGCTGCTGCCTTTGCGGACATTGACGTGAATGCCGGTCTTGGCTTCAAAGGCTTTGGCGATCGCGTCGCCGACTTCCTTGTGTTGGCCGTTGTAGAGAGTCAGGGAAACCGCATCGGCAGCCTGGGCGAGGGGAGTGGCGAGTGCCAGGCCAAGGAGGGTGAAGGTAAAGCCTCGGCGCAGGGTGTTTCGAAACGTCATTCGCAGGGTTCCTCACTGTCGCATTGCAAAAACTTGCAACAATGATAAACGATATTGTTTCTCAAATGCGCCTTGTGGCGTACGAGCAGGTTTGCTAAGGCGAGGGGAATGGATTTTCAAATGCCAGAAACGCAAAAACCCGCTTTCGCGGGTTTCTGTGAAATCCAAGGCCTTAACCTTGAATTTGAATTGGTGCCCAGAAGAAGACTCGAACTTCCACGACCGTAAGGTCACCAGCACCTGAAGCTGGCGTGTCTACCAATTTCACCATCTGGGCAATCATCGCTAGCGTTGCCGCTGTTGATGTGGCGCACTATACGGAGCGCGTTTTAATCTGTAAACCCCTGATTTAATTTTAATAAATCAGTTTTAAGAAAACCGTTCCTTAGAATGCAAAAAACCCGCTTTCGCGGGTTTTGTGTGAGCCTTGAAACTGATCTAGTCTCAAGCTCTGAATTGGTGCCCAGAAGAAGACTCGAACTTCCACGACCGTAAGGTCACCAGCACCTGAAGCTGGCGTGTCTACCAATTTCACCATCTGGGCAGTATCGGCAGCGCATGTGCGTCGTCGATGGCGCGCACTATACGGAGCGTCTTTTTAACTGTAAACCCCTGCCAGCAAAAAAAATGGTTTTTTTTACCGGCGGTGTTCAAAACGGCTTTCCAGCTTCGATACAGGGCTTCAGAAGGGCCTTATAGAGTCGGAAATTTCCCGTTTGATGGCGCCTATGCCAAACTAACCCGTATATAGACAAGGTGAAAACTATCTAATGGCCGATTGGCAGTCCCTCGATCCCGAGGCCGCTCGTGAAGCGGAAAAATATGAAAACCCTATTCCTAGCCGCGAACTGATCCTGGCGCATCTCGCCGATCGGGGTTCGCCTGCTGCCCGCGAGCAACTGGTCGAAGAGTTTGGTCTGACCACAGAAGACCAGGTCGAAGCCCTGCGCCGCCGCCTGCGCGCCATGGAGCGCGACGCTCAACTGATCTACACCCGTCGTGGTACTTACGCGCCGGTGGATAAGCTCGACCTGATCCTCGGTCGCATCAGCGGTCACCGTGACGGCTTTGGCTTCCTGGTGCCGGACGACGGTAGCGATGACCTGTTCATGAGCCCGGCGCAAATGCGCTTGGTGTTCGACGGTGATCGCGCGCTGGCCCGTGTTTCCGGCCTCGATCGTCGCGGTCGCCGCGAAGGTGTGATCGTTGAAGTGGTGACCCGTGCTCACGAAAGCATTGTCGGTCGCTACTTTGAAGAGGGCGGCATCGGCTTCGTCGTTGCGGATAACCCGAAGATCCAGCAAGAAGTGCTGGTGACCCCGGGTCGCAATGCCAACGCCCAGATCGGCCAGTTCGTTGAGGTGAAGATCACTCACTGGCCGACACCACGCTTTCAGCCGCAAGGCGATGTGGTTGAAGTGGTCGGCAACTACATGGCGCCGGGCATGGAAATCGATGTCGCCCTGCGTACCTACGATATTCCGCACGTCTGGCCTGAAGCGGTTCTCAAAGAAGCCGCCAAGCTCAAGCCGGAAGTGGAAGACAAAGACAAAGAGAAGCGCGTCGACCTGCGCCATCTGCCGTTCGTCACCATCGACGGCGAAGATGCCCGCGACTTCGACGATGCGGTCTATTGCGAAGCCAAGCCTGGCAAGCTGCGACTGTTCTCCGGTGGCTGGAAGTTGTACGTGGCGATTGCCGACGTTTCCAGTTACGTGAAAATCGGTTCGGCGCTGGACAACGAAGCCCAGGTGCGCGGCAACTCGGTGTACTTCCCTGAGCGCGTAGTGCCGATGCTGCCAGAGCAGTTGTCCAACGGCCTCTGCTCGCTGAACCCGCATGTCGATCGTCTGGCCATGGTTTGCGAGATGACTATCTCCAAGTCTGGCGAAATGACTGACTACTGCTTCTATGAGGCGGTGATTCATTCTCACGCTCGTCTGACCTACAACAAGGTCAGCGCGATGCTGGAAACGCCGAAGGTTGCCGAAGCGCGTAAATTGCGTGGCGAATACACCGACGTCGTGCCGCACCTCAAGCAGCTTTATTCGCTGTACAAAGTGTTGCTGGCCGCCCGTCATGTGCGTGGCGCGATCGATTTCGAGACTCAGGAAACCCGGATCATCTTCGGTTCCGAGCGCAAGATTGCCGAAATCCGCCCGACCACCCGTAATGATGCGCACAAACTGATTGAGGAATGCATGCTGGCGGCCAACGTGGCCACTGCCGAATTCCTGAAGAAACACGAAATCCCGGCGCTGTACCGTGTCCACGATGGTCCGCCGCCGGAGCGTCTGGAAAAACTGCGCGCCTTCCTCGGTGAGCTTGGCCTGTCCCTGCACAAAGGCAAGGACGGCCCGTCGCCGAAGGACTATCAGGCCTTGC
Source organism: Pseudomonas sp. NPDC087614 (assembly GCF_044743485.1). Taxonomy (NCBI): domain Bacteria; kingdom Pseudomonadati; phylum Pseudomonadota; class Gammaproteobacteria; order Pseudomonadales; family Pseudomonadaceae; genus Pseudomonas; species Pseudomonas sp. NPDC087614. Next base: position 8,556 of record NZ_JBIUWN010000118.1, read on the forward strand.
TGGCGAGTATCAAGGACCGTCCGGATTTCCATCTGATCCAGACCGTGATGCTGCGCTCGCTGAGCCAAGCGGTGTACAGCGCTGACAATCAGGGCCACTTCGGCCTGAATTACGAAGCCTATACCCACTTCACTTCGCCGATCCGTCGTTACCCGGATCTGCTTACGCACCGCGCGATCCGCAGCGTGATCCATTCGAAACAGGACACCCCGCACGTTCGTCGTGCCGGCGCGATGACCATTCCGAAAGCGCGCATCTATCCGTACGACGAAGCGGCACTGGAGCAACTCGGCGAGCAATGCTCGATGAGCGAGCGCCGTGCCGACGAAGCGACCCGCGACGTAGTGAACTGGCTCAAGTGCGAGTTCATGAAAGACCGCGTGGGCGAATCGTTCCCGGGCGTGATCACCGCCGTGACCGGTTTTGGCCTGTTCGTCGAACTGACCGATATCTACGTCGAAGGCCTGGTGCATGTCACCGCGCTGCCGGGTGATTACTACCACTTCGATCCTGTGCATCACCGCCTGGCGGGCGAGCGCACCGGTCGTAGCTTCCGTCTCGGCGACACCGTTGAAGTGCGCGTGATGCGCGTCGATCTTGACGAGCGCAAGATCGACTTCGAGATGGCGGAAAAAACCATCAGCGCACCGATTGGTCGCAAAAAGCGCGGTCACGAAACGGCTGCTCCAGCCGCCAAGGCTTCGGAAGAAAAGGCGCCGGCAAAAACCGCCAGTCGCCGTCCGGCCAAGGAAAAAGCTGTCGAAGCCTATCGCCCAAGCGATGCCGTGGCGAAAAATGCCGAGCTGCGTAAAAGCCGTGAAATGAAGAAAGCGCTGCTTTCCGACGCCAAAAACGGTGGTAAAGCGGCGTCCGGGGGAAAGACCGGGCGGTCGGCGCCTGAAAAGGCGACCGGCGGCAAGCCAGCCAAACCGAGCAAGCACCGTAAAGGCCCGCCGAAGGCGGGTTCTGCTCCAGCCAAAAGTGGCGGAGCACGTAAACCGAAGGCGAAGTCATGAGTCAGTTGGAAAAAATCTACGGCGTTCACGCGGTAGAAGCGTTGTTGCGTCACCACCCCAAGCGCGTCAAGCAGATCTGGCTGGCCGAAAGCCGTAACGATCCGCGTGTGCAGACCCTGATCGAACTGGCCAATGAAAATCGTGTCCAGGTCGGTCAGGCAGAGCGACGTGAAATGGACGCTTGGGTTGAAGGCGTGCATCAGGGCGTGGTCGCGGACGTGAGTCCTAGCCAGGTCTGGGGCGAGGCGATGCTCGACGAGTTGCTTGATCGCACCGAAGGCGCGCCGCTGTTGCTGGTGCTCGACGGCGTGACCGATCCGCATAACCTCGGTGCCTGTCTGCGTTCGGCGGATGCTGCTGGTGCGCTCGCCGTGATCGTGCCCAAAGACAAGTCGGCGACCCTGACGCCCGTCGTGCGTAAAGTGGCCTGCGGTGCGGCGGAAGTGATTCCGCTGGTGGCAGTGACCAACCTTGCGCGCACGCTGGAAAAGCTGCAGCAGCGCGGTTTGTGGGTTGTCGGTACGGCGGGCGAGGCCGAGGTCAGCATTTATGACCAGGACCTGACCGGCCCGACCATCCTGATCATGGGCGCCGAAGGCAAAGGCATGCGTCGCCTGACTCGCGAACATTGCGACTATCTGGTGAATCTGCCGATGGCCGGTAGCGTCAGCAGTCTCAACGTGTCCGTGGCGACGGGTGTATGCCTGTTCGAAGCGCAGCGCCAGCGTGGCGTCAAAGCCAAGGCCTCCGCCAAGAAATAAAGTTGTATGCAATCAATTGTGGGAGCGGGCTTGCTCGCGAAGGCGCAGTGTCAGTCGACAACAATGTTGCCTGATGTATCGCATTCGCGAGCAAGCCCGCTCCCACATTGGTTTGTGGTGAAGGCAGGATTGGTGATTGTTCAAATAATCACCAATTGCCTTGCACCTCTTCAGTCCCTTCTCTACAATTGCGCCCCTTGCTGTCACGGCAGGCACGCATGTGCCCCGCACCGGCAAGTCCATAAGTGTCATTCACTCCTTGTCTGACCGTTTTTGAGCGGCAGGCTACAACCCGTAAGGAGCATTCATGCGTCATTACGAAATCATCTTTTTGGTCCACCCGGATCAAAGCGAGCAAGTCGGCGGCATGGTTCAGCGTTACACCAAGCTGATCGAAGAAGACGGCGGCAAAAACCACCGTCTGGAAGATTGGGGCCGTCG
>NZ_JBIUWN010000119.1:0-10686 GCF_044743485.1 Pseudomonas sp. NPDC087614
GGCCGGCCGGAACATACGCTTATCCTTAAGCAAAGAGGAAAAGAGCGCGATGTCGAAACCGTCCCTGGTTTGTGCTCGCGAGAACTGGCGGGCACAGTAACGAGGCGAAAAAAAGATAGCTGTAGGGGGATTCTTCAAAATCGGAAGGACATTTCCTTTACAACAGCCTGCCGTTCAACAGACGTAAAAAAGCCGCGATCAACGCGGCTCCTCCACATCCACCTGCCCTACTTCGGCTCAGGCTTCTTAAACGCATAAAGATGCTGCTGCACAATCCCGCCCGGCAGCTCTTTGCCAAATACGCCATAACGCACCGGCCATTCTTTCGGCGGGAGCTTGAAGGTGCCGAACAGCATGTCCACCAGTGGCGTGTGGATCGCGTAGTTCTTGTAGATGTAGTCCTTGTGCCGGGCGTGGTGCCAGTGGTGGTAGCGCGGCAGCACGATCAGGTAATTCAGCCAGCCACCCTTGATCCGCACGTTGGCGTGGGCCAGTACGGCTTGCACGCCGACCAGAATCACATAGGCATTCAACGCCTGCGGCGCAAAGCCCAGCAGCATCAGCGGCACCAGTACGCCGGTGCGGGTCAGCAGGATTTCGATGAAATGCACGCGGGATCCGGCCAGCCAGTCCATGTGCGTGCTGGAGTGATGCACGGCGTGAAGGCGCCACAGAAAAGGTACAACGTGGTACAGCCGATGCAGCCAGTACTGACCGAGGTCCGCCACCAGCACCGCGAGCAGGAACTGCACCACCAGCGGCAGGCTTTGCACGCTGGCCTGAAAGCCCGGCGACACGGCCCAACCGGCGATGTAGCTCGACGAAGCGGTGATGAAAATCAGGATGAATTGCACCAGCATGTGACTGACAAAAAAGTAGGTCAGGTCAGTGCGCCAGTGCGGTCGCAGAATGTTTTGCTCGGGGTCCTTGGCATACAGTTTTTCCAGAGGAATAAACACGATGGCCGAGACCAGCAGCGCCAGGACAAACCAGTCCAGACCCAGCGAGTACGGGGTCTGCCCGATTGCACTGACCTGCACGTTGGTGCCGCCGAGAAATACCGCCAGCCCCGACGCGACCAGCCCGGTGATCCCCAGACGCTTGCGTTTGTTGAGCAGGATATTCAGGGTACCGAGGCTGAACGACAGCACCAGCCCCAGCAACAGCGTGGTACGCGCAAACTGTTCGTCGTAGACCTTGCGCAGTTCAGCAGTGGTGAGCCACTCGGGAAACAGGAAGCACAACACCGCGAGCAGGCTCAACAGCCCGAGCGTGGCCGAGATATAACCACTGACCCGCCCCTCACCAAACTTGAAGGGGGCGTGGCCGTGCCGCTGAAAATAGGCTTTGACTCTTTCCATAACTGATCTTCCGTGAATGCGAAAACTGCGATTGGTCAATGCGACGCAGGCAGGCACAAAAAAGCCACGGTTACCGTGGCTTTTTAGGGGTCACTGCTTCGGCGCGGGGGCCGGTGCAGTCGCCGGGGGCGTTGTCGGCGCCGGCGCCGCACTTCCCGGCTCGGCCGGTTTAGGTGCCGCGTCGTCGAACAGGTTCAACCGTTCACGCAACTCGTGGGCAGGCACCGGTTGCTGATCGGCCGGCAGTGCGTTCGGATCGACCGGTGGCGTTGCAACGGCACCATTTTGCCCTTGCTCTGCCGGTTTCGCCGGTTCGGCACCTTGCGCACCTTCGATGGCTGCCTGAGCCTTCTTGGTCAGCACGACAATGTCGATGCGGCGGTTGACCGGATTGAACGGGTTCTCCTTGTCGAACAACGCCGACGAGGCATAACCCACCACTCGCGCCACCTGCTCCTCCGGATAGCTACCAGCGACCAATGCGCGGCGAGCGGCATTGGCACGGTTGGCCGAGAGTTCCCAGTTACCGTAATCACCACGGCCAATGTATGGCTGGGCGTCAGTGTGGCCGCTGATACTGATCTTGTTCGGCACCGCTTTGATGGTGTCGGCCATGGCCAGCAGGATGTCTTCGAAGTACGGCTTCAGACGTGCGGAACCGGAGTCGAACATCGGCCGGTTCTCGGCGTCCATGATCTGGATGCGCAAGCCGTTCGGCGTGATCTCGAAGAGGATCTGATCCTTGAACTTCTGCAGTTGCGGGTTTTCGTCGACCTTGTTCTGCAACTCTTGCAGGAGCAGTTCCAGACGCTCCTTCTCGACCTGCTCGGCCATGCCTTCGACCTGATCGGTGTCGACGGTGACCTTGTCCGGTTGTGGCTGGGATTTCACCTCGGGGTTGAGGGTATTTTCCGGGGCCAGGGTCGGTGTACCGCCCAGATCGATGATGTAAGGCGTGCCACTTTCAGAGAAGCCGACCGGGTCTTTGAAATAGCCGGCGATGGCGATCTTCTGCTCCGGCGTTGCGGTGGACAGCAGCCACAACACCAGGAAGAACGCCATCATTGCCGTGGCGAAGTCGGCGAAGGCGATTTTCCATGCCCCGCCGTGGTGCCCACCGGCTATGCGCTTGACGCGCTTGATGATTATCGGCTGATTATTTTCCATGGCTTAACGACCGCGAACGGCTTGTTCCAGCTCGGCAAAGCTTGGACGGTGCGCCGGGTACAGCACCTTGCGACCGAACTCCACCGCCAACGATGGCGGCATGCCGGAAGCCGAAGCCACCAGCGAGGCCTTGATGGCTTCGTAGACGTTCAGTTCTTCCTTGGCATCGTGGGCCAGGGAATGCGCCAACGGGCCGAAGAAACCGTACGCGGCGAGAATACCGAAGAAGGTACCCACGAGCGCCGCACCGACGTGCAGACCGATGGACTTCTGATCGCCCTCACCCAAGGATGCCATGGTCACCACGATACCCAGTACCGCCGCGACAATACCGAAACCCGGCATGGCGTCGGCAATGCCGTTTACCGCGTGGGACGGGTGCTCAAGGTCTTCTTTGAGGCTGTACAGCTCCATGTCGAACAGGCCTTCGAGCTCATGGGGAGCCATGTTGCCGGAGGACATGATGCGCAGGTAATCACAGATGAACGCGGTCATGCGTTCATCTTTAAGGACTGCCGGGTACTTGGCGAAAATCGGGCTCGCGGCGGCGTCTTCGATGTCGCCTTCAATGGCCATCATGCCTTCGCGACGGCTCTTGTTGAGGATCTCGTAGATCAGGCCGAGCACTTCCAGGTAGAAGGTGTGGCTGAAACGCGAACTGAACATGCTCAGGGATTTCTTGAGCACGTGCATCGTCATGTAACCGGGGTTGGCCTGGAGGAATGCACCCAGTGCCGCACCACCGATGATCATCACCTCGAAGGGCTGGACCAGGGCGGCAATCTTGCCGTGGGAAAGCACGTATCCGCCGAGCACGCTCGCGAATACGACGATGATGCCGATAATTTTAGCCATAGGTAGAAAGTACTTATTTAAGTCGGGTTCAAGGTCATATTCGGAAGTTAAAAAATCTCTTCTTCTACTTATCGGCAAAACTGCGCCAGACTATAGCCAGTTCAGGCGAAAAGCCAATTTAGCCCATGCCGGGCGCGTCTACAGTCAGTGAAGATCTCGTCCAGACATGGCTAATGAAACGAACGTCCCACACGTAAAACCGACCACCCTTGAAGGCTGGGTGACATGGCTCGATAGCGTGCGCCTGCCCGTGCCGCAAGACGCTCACGACAAAGTCTGCCGGGCCATTCGTGACAACCGCAGTTCTCTGCGCGACATCGCTGACCTGATGCAGGACAGCCCGGCGCTGGCCTTGAGCATCATCCGTGAGGCAAATCGTCACACCCACGGCACGATGAGTACACCGGCGGAAAATCTCGAAGTGGCGATCAACCGTCTCGGCCTCGCCCGCACCGAAGAACTGCTGGCACGCCTGCCTGCCGAACCGCAGATGCAGATTCCCAAGGCCCTGCGGCAACTGCAAATGATCAGCCAACACGCCACGCAACAGGCCAACGGTTTTTTTGCCAGTCGCCTGGCGCGGCTGTGGCAGGACATTCATTGGGGCAGTCTGCTGTTTCTCTCGCCGTTGTGGCCGCTGGCGCTGACGTATCCACAGTTGCTTGAAGAGTGGGAACTGCGGGTTATCCACAAGGGCGAGTCGGCGCGCACTGTCGAGAAACAGTTGTTCGGCGTGCGCCTGCTGAAAATCGCCGAGGCGCTGGTGCACGTATGGCACCTGCCGGTCTGGGTGCAACAAGGCTACAAATTGCTGCTCGGCGAGCGCCGCGAATTGGTCAAGGTCCTTAGAATCGCCCGCGACAGCGAGCACCCGTTACGTCAGCAAAATCGTCTGGACGATGATCCGACGTTGCGCCGCTGGCTCAATCAGCCGGCCAACACCGTGCTGCTGGCCAACGGGCTGGCGCTGTCGGCGCAACAGGCGTGGGACAGTCCGCACAGTAAGCGCTGGCAGTACCTGACCAGCCTTTATCTGCAAATTTCGATGGACGAGGTGCAGCAGCAATTGCACCAACAGGCTGCCAACAGCGCGCGTCACCATGCGCTGCCGGATCTGTGGCACCCGGCCATTTCGCTGCTATGGCCGTGGGGCACTCATCGCTTGCCGGCCGGAATGCTCCCGGCCGCCGCCCCCAGCGCCGAAGATCTGACGCAGTGGCGCCGGCAATGCGCCGAACTGCTGGCCGAGCCGAGTCGCTTCACCAATGCCATGAGCCTGACCGTTGCCGCCCGTGACGCCCTGGTCGCCAGCGGCATGCATCGGGTGATGATCCTGATGGCCGATCGCACCCAGTCCAATCTGCGCGTGCACCAGACCTTCGGCCTGCCAAAAGAAGCGGGGGCGCTGAACTTTGTGGTCAGTCAGAGCAAAGTCCTGCAACGGCTGCTCGCGCAACAGGCGCAGGTACGGATCAACCCGCAAAACGACGGACAATTCTCTGCCCTGCTGCCGCCGAACCTGCGCTCGCTGTTTCGTGGCGAGCACCTGTTCCTGCGCTCACTGGTCAACAATGGCCGGGTGATCATGATCGTCGTCGCCGATCAGGGCGGTGGCCCCTTCGCCGATATCACCGTGCAAGCCTTTGGCAAAACCGCGCAATGCATCGAAAAAGCCCTGCACAGCTTTAGCAGCCGTGGCCGATGAGGCTGCGCTACAATCCCCCACTTTGTGCTCTGGAGACCTCACATGTCTGACTTCTCTGGCTTGCCGCTCGTGATCGAACCGAGCGACCTGCTCCCCAGGCTCGAGGCAAGCGATCTGATTCTGGTGGACTTGACCAGTGCCGCCCGCTACACCGAAGGACACATTCCCGGGGCGCGGTTTGTCGATCCGAAACGAACCCAGTTCGGCCAGCCACCGGCGCCGGGACTGTTGCCGGCCAAAGCCGATCTGGAAGCGTTGTTCGGTGAACTGGGCCATCGCCAGGACGCGGTCTACGTGGTCTATGACGACGAGGGCGGCGGCTGGGCCGGACGCTTCATCTGGCTGCTCGACGTGATCGGTCACGACAAGTACCACTATGTCGATGGCGGTCTGCCGGCGTGGCTGGCCGATGGCATGCCGATGTCGATCCAGGTACCTCCTGCCGCCGGTGGTCCGGTGGCATTGACGCTGCACGAAGAACCGACCGCCACGCGCGAATACCTGCAAAGCCGTCTCGGCGCCGCCGACCTGGCGATCTGGGATGCACGCGGGCCGCTGGAATACTCCGGCGAGAAGGTCCTGGCCGCCAAAGCCGGCCATATTCCCGGCGCCGTCAATTTCGAATGGACGGCGGGCATGGACAAGGCGCGTCAGTTACGCATTCGCACTGACATGCCGCAGATCCTCGAAGACCTGGGGATCACCAAGGACAAAGAAATCATTACCCACTGCCAGACCCATCACCGGTCGGGCTTCACTTATCTGGTGGCCAAGTCCCTCGGTTATCCGCGAGTCAAAGGCTACGCCGGTTCCTGGGGCGAATGGGGCAACCACCCCGACACGCCTGTCGAGATTTAAGGTTTTTAAGGACAACTAATGAAAGAGCGTCTGTTTATCCTCAGCCAGTACCTGCTGCCTCATCATTTGCTGTCGCGCCTGGCCGGCTGCATTGCCGAGTGCCGCGTGCGCTGGTTCAAGAATGCATTCACCCAGTGGTTCGCCAAGCGCTATCAAGTGGACATGTCGCAGGCACTGGTTGAAGACCTGACTGCCTACGAGCACTTCAACGCGTTCTTCACCCGCGCCCTGAAAGACGGCGCGCGTCCGCTGGACGAAACCCCGGGCGCAGTCCTCAGCCCGGCCGACGGTGCCGTCAGCCAGCTCGGCCCGATCGAACACGGTCGGGTGTTCCAGGCCAAGGGCCACAGTTTCAGCGTGCTGGAACTGCTCGGCGGTGACGCGGCAAACGCAGCGCCGTTCATGGGCGGCGACTTCGCCACCATTTACCTGTCGCCGAAGGACTACCACCGCGTACACATGCCGCTGGCCGGCACCCTGCGTGAAATGGTCTACATCCCGGGCCGGATCTTCTCGGTCAACCAGACCACCGCCGAAAACGTCCCGGAGCTGTTCGCCCGCAACGAGCGCGTAGCGTGCATTTTCGACACCGAACGCGGCCCGATGGCGGTTGTTCTGGTGGGCGCGATGATTGTGGCTTCGATCGAAACCGTGTGGGCCGGCCTGGTCACGCCGCCGAAACGCGAGCTGAAAACCTTCCGCTACGACGAAGCCGCCCGCGCGCCGATTCATCTGGAAAAAGGCGCCGAACTGGGCCGTTTCAAGCTGGGTTCGACCGCGATCGTGCTGTTCGGGCCGGATCAAGTGAAGTGGGCTGAAGAACTGGCGGCTGGCTCGCCAGTGCAGATGGGCCAGGGTTTGGCGCTGCCAAAAGCCTGAGTCTGATGTAGCCACTGATCCGCCCGTTCGCACGTCTGCGAATGGGCGGATACGACTCGCGGGGACCGTTACTCTATTTGCCCACGAAAGCCGATTGGCCCTTCGTTGGCATAGGTATTGGTGCCACTGAGGTTTTTCCCTCCATCATTGGAAGTGACGCTCAACGCGACAACGTTCTGATTGTCCCGTCCGCCAATGACCCACTTGCCGCCCGGATGCCACGGGGCATCGTTGCCACCCCACTGATTCTCGACGTTGTACTGGTTTTGGCCTGTGCGTTGCGCCTTGAAGCCAATGGGCCCTTCACCGGCGTAGGTCATGGTGCCGGTGAACGTTTTGCCGTCGTCGCCGGACTTGATCTCGATGGCCACGACGTTCTGGTTGTCCCGCGCGCCCAGCACCCAATCTCCACCTGGATGCCAAGGGGCCGAACTGCCGCCCCACTGATTTGCCACTACATATTTAGACATGAACCTCATCTCCTTGAAGTTATGAAGAGACCTGCCCGCTATTGGCAACAGGCCGTACGACCGTGCGTATCCGATCGCACGCCTAAGAGCCTAGTTGCGCCTACGGCATGGCAACGAGCAAGCAGACAAACGGTAAAAAACCCCACAGGAACCCGCGAACCCGGCCACAGCTGCTAGAGTTTTGTGCATTGCCCCATTCGTTTCCGGAGCTGGTCATGGCATGAGTGAGCCTCAATTCCAACCGACATTACGCGCCCCGACGCCAACGCAAACGCGCCTGTCGTTCTGTGAACACACCCCGCGCGATCTCAAACGCTGGATCGCCGACCTGCCCAAAGCCAACATCGGCGAAACCGCCCGCCTGTTGTATCAAGGCCTGGGCGAACTCAATCTGTTGCTCACCCCCAGTGACAATCGCCTGCAACTGCTGGAGCTGCTGCGCCCTGAGGTGTACTTCGTCTGCCAGCATCTGGAGCGGCACTTCCTGCATCAGGCGATCATGCTCGACGAGCGCTCGCGCAAGATCAGCAACCTGTGTCAGGCGCTGCAAGGTCATCTGGCCATCGGCTACAAACAGATCGTGTTGCGCATTGCGCCGAAGTACAGCAAGGATCGCGCAGCACTTGTCAGCCAGGCCCTGCAACGGGCAGCCCATGCACTTAAAGCTCAAGGGGTGCGCGCCGCGCAGTTGTACAGCTCGCCGCCGGAGCATCTGTGGTTCGAGCTGCATCAGCTCTATCGAATAGCCTGTCAATTGCAGTTGCAACAGCGCCAGGTGCATGACGATCTCGCCAGCCTGAGCACCGAGTTGAGCCTGGAACAGACTTACATCGCCGCCCTGCTATTGGGCTGCGCCCGCTGCAATCAACTGCGACAGAACCAGATTGCCCGACTGGCAGAAGTGATCGAGCCGTGGAGTGCTTTGCTCAAACTGCATCCCGGTAGCCCGGACGAGGGTTTGTTTGCGATCAGCGCCGAACTCGATGCCGGGCCGCGCTATCGCAACATGTTCCGCAGTGAGCAGAAAAATGCACTGCTCGGCTTCGATCCGCAGCCGCTGGTGAATGTCATCGAGGCATTTCTGCAGCGCCAGGACACGTCGACGCCGCTGCCCGTCCCTGCCGGGCTGAGCTTCGACACCCTGCAACACTTGCATGCGACCTGGGGCCAGGCGGCCGAGCGCAGTTTTCAGCGCACCGTGGGCCAAGGCAGCCTGACCGTGTGCGTGGGCATGAGCGCCCTGCACTTCTATTTGGGTGGTGAACGCACGTTCAGCGAACTGCTCAAGCACCCCGGCGCACGCGCGGCAAACTTCAGCAGCGCCGTGACTCAAGGTGAAAAGGACAGTTGGAGCCAGGCGTTCGACGCCGCGCCGCAAAGCAAGGCCGATGAGTTTCTGCCCTACGAAGAAATTCAGTACGACCAGTTGGTGGAGGACGACAGCAGCACCGACAGCACGCCACACTATCCGACGTATGCTCTGCCTGTGATCAATCACAGTCCCGGTGGTTATTGCCTGGGCTGGCCGAAAGAAGTCCCCGTCGAGCTACAGACCGGGGAAATGCTCGGGATTCAGGACAGCACGAATCAGGGCTGGAGCATCGCGGTCATTCGCTGGATCCGGCAGGTGCGCGGCAGCGGCACGCAGATGGGCATTGAACTGGTGGCGCCCCATGCACAACCGTGCGGTTTGCAACTGGTGCGCTCGCGGGACGATCACAGCCACTATTTACGGGGATTGCTACTGCCGCAGATCAGCTCGATCGACTTGCCGGCCACCTTGCTGGCGCCGCGTTTACCCTTTCAGGAAGGCAGCAAGGTGCTGATCAACACGCTGGGCGAGGAGCACCCCGCCGGGCTGGATCGACGGGTGGCGAGTACGCACAGTTTCAATCAGTTTGCCTATCGCTCGCTGGAGGCGGCGTCGCAGAGCGGGAGCGAAGAGGATTTCGATTCGTTGTGGAAGTCGCTTTAGACCGGGTTGCGCCCTTCGCGAGCAAGCCCGCTCCCACACTTGAAATGCATTCCAAAGTGGGAGCGGGTTTGTTTGCGAAGAGTCCGACGCAGGCCCTGGAGAGTCAGAGCTGCCCGTCGCGATCCCGGAAGCCCAGCAGATACAGCACGCCATCGAGCCCAAGGGTGGAGATCGCCTGCTTCGCCGACTGCTTGACCAACGGCTTGGCGCGAAACGCCACGCCCAACCCGGCAATGGCCAGCATCGGCAGGTCATTGGCGCCGTCGCCGACCGCAATGGTCTGCTCCAGACGCAAACCTTCCTTGTGCGCCAGTTCTTTCAACAGGTCAGCCTTGCGTTGCGCATCGACAATCGGCTCGATCGCCACGCCTGTGCACTTACCGTCGACCACTTCCAGTTCGTTGGCGAACACATAGTCGATACCGAGTTTGGCCTGCAATTGCTTGGCGAAATAGGTGAAGCCGCCCGACAGGATCGCGGTCTTGTAGCCCAGACGCTTGAGTTCGGCGAACAGGGTTTCGGCTCCCTCGGTCAGGCGCAGCGAAGCGCCGATCGAGTCCAGCACGCTGACGTCGAGGCCTTTGAGCAGCGCCAGACGCTCTTTGAAGCTGGCGCGAAAATCCAGTTCGCCCGCCATGGCACGTTCGGTGATGTGCGAAACCTGCTCGCCAACTCCGGCCGCCTTGGCCAGTTCATCGATGACTTCGGCTTCGATCAGCGTCGAGTCCATGTCGAACACCGCCAGGCGACGGTTGCGACGGAACAGCGAATCTTCCTGGAAGGCGATGTCGACGTTCAGTTCCTGCGCGACGCTGAGGAACTCGGCACGCAGCGCCTGCGGATCAGCCGCTTCGCCCCGCACGGAGAACTCGATGCAGCCCTTGCCCTGGTCGGCCGGGGTGTCGAGCGGCATACGACCCGACAGACGGTCGATGTGATCGATGTTCAGGCCGTATTTGGCGGTGATCGAACTGACAGCCTGCAATTGGCCAGCCGTCACTTTGCGCGTCAACAGGGTGACGATGTGGCGTTTCTTGCCCTGATTGCCCACCCATTGCTGGTAATCCTCTTCGGACACTGGGGTGAAGCGCACTTGCTGATCAAGCTCGTAGCCCTTGAACAGGATGTCCTTGAGCACCGACTTGCCTTGCAAGGAATCGGGAATTTCAACCAGGATGCCAAACGACAGGGTGTCGTGGATCACCGCCTGACCGATGTCGAGAATGTTCACACCACCCTGGGCCAGAACACCGGTAATGGCCGCCGTCAGACCCGGACGGTCGACTCCCGTGATGTTAATCAGGACGATTTCGCGCAACGCGCACCCCCGCAACTGGAAAAAAACCGCTTTCTACCCACTTTAAGTGACCAGCGGGCCCCGCGAGCGCTTTGGCGGGCTCGGGCCTGTCGCGATTC
>NZ_JBIUWN010000120.1:0-10086 GCF_044743485.1 Pseudomonas sp. NPDC087614
AGCGGTTGGCTGTGGGTACGCACCAGACGTTGCGGCAAACGATAGCGCAACCAGCCCCGTGTGCAGGCGAGTATTTCAACATCTTCACGTTCCAGGCCAACTTCTTCGTTCAGCTCGCGGTACAAGGCGTCTTCCGGCGTCTCTTCAGGGTTGATTCCCCCTTGTGGAAACTGCCAGGCATCTTGATTGATACGGCGAGCCCATAGCACCTGGCCGGCGTCATTCGTCAGAATGATCCCGACATTGGGGCGGAAACCATCGGGGTCGATCACGGCAACAACCTCGCAAACGCATGTCGCCGCATTGTTCCACAAAGCTTGATAAGGCGGCAACGAAGGTTCCTACCTTATGTGCACTCTTGTGAAAAGACCGTATTCTTGTCGCCTTTTTACTGACTTTTCAGCGGGTAACTGCAATGCGCCTGGCTCTATTCGATTTGGACAACACCCTTCTGGGCGGCGACAGCGACCACGCTTGGGGCGACTATCTGTGTGAACGCGGCTTCCTCGACCCCGTCGCGTACAAAGCGCGCAACGACGAGTTCTATCAGGATTACCTGGCCGGCAAGCTGGATAACGCCGCGTACCTGAATTTCTGCCTGGAGATTCTCGGCCGCACCGAAATGGCCGTGCTCGATCAATGGCACAACGACTACATGCGTGACTGCATCGAGCCCATCGTGTTGCCCAAGGCGCTCGACCTGTTGAAAAAACACCGCGATGCCGGCGACAAACTGGTGATCATCACCGCGACCAACCGTTTCGTGACCGCGCCGATTGCCGTTCGTTTGGGCGTTGAAACCCTGATCGCCACCGAGTGCGAAATGGTCGATGGCCGTTACACCGGGCGCAGCACCGATATCCCGTGCTTCCGTGAAGGCAAGGTGACGCGCCTGAATCGCTGGCTGGAAGAAACCGGGCATTCGCTGCAAGACAGCTACTTCTACAGCGACTCGATGAATGACTTGCCGCTACTGGAGCAAGTGGCGAACCCGGTGGCCGTGGATCCGGATCCGAACCTGCGCGCTGAAGCCGAAAAGCGTGGCTGGCCGGTCATCACACTGCGCGACTGAGACCGCTTTCGCGAGCAAGCCCGCTCCACACTGGAATGCGTTCCCCTGTGGCAGCGGGCTTGCACGCGAAGGGGCAACCCGGTCTCAAGCCTTAAACAGGCTTGGCCCCCATCAACGCCGCAATGGCGAGAAATCCGACACCACTGACAATCGCCAGCGCCAGACTGAATTTCCAGTTACCGCCCCCGCTCGTCCACCGTCGATTCAGCCGAACAAGCAACCAAACGGCACTGAATGTGGCCACGGCATAGATCACGCTGGAGCCCAGAATCCAGAACTGCCCCAATGGCCAGCCAATCAGATGCACCAGCCACCAGCCGGTGAAGGGCATGCTCAACATGCCGATCAGCATCAGACACCAGACAAACAACCACGGACGCTGCATCGTGCTGGCCGGCCCTTGACTGCGATTACGCCAGGTCAGCGCGGCGAGCCCCAGGCCGCTGGTGAGTATCACCACGGTTGCAGCGACGTGAAGGACTTTCAGGGTGGTCAGGGTTTCCATGGGTTTCTTTTCCTTGGGCCATGCCCATCAGCGTAGCCGTTCAGCCAAGAAACAGCTTATAGGCCGGGTTGTCGCTTTCGTCCCAGTACGGATAACCGATTTGCGCCAGCGCCTGCGGCACCAGATGCCGCTCATCGTGGGGCACTTGCAGCCCGGCGACCACCCGGCCATCTGCCGCGCCGTGGTTGCGGTAGTGGAACATCGAGATGTTCCAGCGCCCGCCAAGTTTGTTGAGGAAGTTGAACAGCGCGCCCGGACGCTCCGGGAATTCGAAGCGCAGCACCACTTCATCAACCACCTGCGCCGCACGCCCGCCGACCATGTGGCGGATGTGCAACTTGGCCAATTCGTTGTCGGTCAGGTCAATGACCGGGAAGCCCTGCTCGGCCAGGCTCGCCAGCAGTGCGCTGCGCGGGTCGTTTTCCGGGTGGGTCTGCACGCCGACGAAGATGTGCGCTTCGCTGCCGGTGTTGTAGCGGTAGTTGAATTCGGTGATCTGACGCTTGCCGATGGCCTCGCAGAACGCCTTGAAGCTGCCGGCCTTTTCGGGAATGGTCACGGCGATGATCGCTTCGCGGCCTTCGCCCAGTTCGGCGCGCTCGGCAACGTGACGCAAGCGGTCGAAGTTGACGTTGGCGCCGGAGTCGATGGCGACAAAGGTCTGGCCGCTGACGCCGCGCAACTCGACGTACTTCTTGATCCCGGCCACGCCCAAGGCGCCGGCAGGCTCGGTGATCGAGCGGGTATCGTCGTAGATATCCTTGATTGCCGCGCAGATCTCGTCGGTGCTGACGGTAATCACTTCATCGACATGATCTTTGCAGATGTCGAAGGTGTGCTGGCCGATCTGCGCCACCGCGACGCCGTCAGCAAAGATGCCCACGGTCGGCAACACCACGCGTTCGCCGGCAGCCATGGCGGCTTGCAGGCAGTTGGAGTCGTCGGGCTCGACGCCGATGACTTTGATGTCCGGACGCAGGTATTTCACGTACGCCGCGATACCGGCGATCAGGCCGCCGCCGCCGACCGGGACGAAAATCGCATCCAGTGGCTGCGGGTGCTGACGCAGAATCTCCATCGCCACGGTGCCCTGCCCGGCAATGGTGTGCGGATCGTCGTACGGGTGGATGTAGACGTAGCCTTTTTCATCGACCAGTTTCAGCGAATAGGCCAGCGCTTCCGGGAACGAATCGCCGTGCAGCACCACTTTGCCGCCACGCGAACGCACGCCTTCGACCTTGATCTCCGGGGTGGTCTTGGGCATGACGATGGTGGCTTTGACGCCCAGCACTTTCGCCGCCAGGGCCAGACCCTGCGCGTGGTTGCCCGCTGAAGCGGTGACCACACCACGGGCGCGTTCTTCGTCGCTCAGTTGGGTCAACTTGTTGTAGGCGCCCCGAATCTTGAACGAGAACACCGGCTGCAAGTCTTCGCGCTTGAGCCAGATGTCATTGCCCAGCCGCTCGGAGAGCTGGCGAGCGTTCTGCAGCGGGGTTTCTACGGCAACGTCATAAACGCGCGAGGTGAGGATCTTTTTGACGTACTGTTCGAGCATCGGAAAGCATCACTGAGCGGTTGGGCAGGGCCAAGGAGTCTAACCCGGCTTTTGCCCGGGCGACCACACGATTGCAGAGGTTTTAGACCCGCTTGGGGCTATAATGCCGGCCTTTCCGTACTCACCTCGCCCGCTTCCGGAGCCCGCATGACCCAGGATCAACTCAAACAGGCAGTGGCTCAGGCCGCTGTCGACTTCATCCTCCCGAAACTCGACGACAAAAGCATCGTCGGTGTCGGCACCGGCTCCACCGCCAACTGCTTCATCGACGCACTGGCCCAGCACAAGGGCGCATTCGATGGCGCGGTCGCCAGCTCCGAAGCCACCGCCGCGCGCCTCAAGGGCCACGGGATTCCCGTCTATGAACTGAACACCGTCAGCGATCTGGAGTTCTACGTCGACGGCGCTGATGAAAGCGATGAGCACCTGAACCTGATCAAGGGCGGCGGCGCGGCCCTGACCCGCGAGAAGATCGTTGCCGCCGTGGCCAAGACCTTCATCTGCATCGCCGACGCCAGCAAACTGGTGCCGGTGCTGGGCGAATTCCCGCTGCCGGTGGAAGTCATCCCGATGGCTCGCAGCCACGTCGCTCGCGAACTGGTGAAACTGGGCGGCGACCCGGTGTACCGCGAAGGTGTACTGACCGACAACGGCAACATCATCCTCGACGTGTTCAATATGCAGATCACCAATCCGGTGGAGCTGGAAACACAGATCAACGCCATCGTCGGCGTGGTCACCAACGGTTTGTTCGCCGCGCGTCCGGCGGATCTGCTGCTGCTGGGTACGAGTGAAGGTGTGAAAACGCTGAAGGCTGAGTAAGCCAGACTGCCCACATTTTTGTGGGCAGATGCATGCCCCCACCTGTGGGAGCAGGCTTGCTCGCGACAGCGGTGGATCAGTCGACATCTGCGTTGTCTGGTCCACCGCTTTCGCGAGCAAGCCCCATATTGGTTTTTTGCGGTGTCAGTCAGTTCTGGGCGGGCTTTTTGAAGACGTAAAACAGGTTCGGCTCACTCACCAGATACAGCGTCCCGTCGTCATCCATCGCAATGCCTTCTGCCTGCGGCACGGTTTTCTGCAAGCCTTGTCGGCCCTTGCTCAGCGACAGGGTGCTCAACGGGCGCCCACCCACATCCAGTTCCAGAATCAGCCCTGACTCATCCGACAGTGCCAGTAAATGCCCGCTGCGCTCGTCGTATTGCAGGCTCGACAGATCACGCACGAACATGCCGGCATCCCGTTTGGGATTGTTGATCACATGCACCGCGTAGGACTTTTCCGGGTTGAAGTGCGGGAAACCGTGCACTTCGTAGATCAGCATCGGGTCGCGCTCTTTCGCGACAAACAAGCGCTTGCCCACCGAGTCATAAGCCAGCCCCTCAAAACCCTTGTTGCTGCTCGCGTGCACACCCAGGGTCATTTGCTCGGCGTCCGCCGCATCGAGGAACGTGGTGACATCTTCCAGGTGAATCTTGATCAACCGCTGCTGGCGCTCGTCGGTGATCACATAAGTATCGGCACTGATGAACTCAACCGCCTCCGGATCACCAAAGCCGATCAGTGCGATGCGGCGCAGGATTTTGCCCTCCAGCGACAGTTCGACCAGTTCGGCATGTTTGTTGGTGACTGTGAACAGACTGTTGCGCACCGGATCGTAGGTCAGCGCCGACACGTCATCGTCCAGCCCCTCGATTACCCGCGCCTCGATCTCCACCCGATATTGATCCAGACCAATGGCCTCGCTGCTTAGCGGTTGCCACAGGGTGTGCAGATTGAACCAGGCGCGCTCGAACAGGCGCAGGTATTGGCCAATCGCGATCAACGCGATCAGAGCAATCACCGAAAGGGTGACAAGGAGAGGCTTGGGACGGGCAAATCGACGCATGCAGGAGGGCTCGGAATCAAAACAGGCGGATGAAATATCACGCCTGTCTGAAATGAAGCTTAATGGCCACTTGCCTTGGACGACAAGAGCCTCCCCAGCAAGGGCATTACTTCTGCTTTTCGAAGCGATAGAACAGGTTCGGCTCGCTGACCATATACAGCGTGCCTGCCTCGTCCAGGGCCACGCCTTCGGCGCGGGGAATGGTGTTCTTCAAACCGTTGAAGCCGCCAAGCAGGGTCATGAAACTGACTTGCTCGCCCTTCTCGTCCAGCTCCAGCAACAGGTGCGAGTCAGCCGACAACGCCAATGTGTGACCGGTGCGCGGGTCAATCGCCAACGCCGAGAGATTGCGAATGTCGAGCTCATCACTGTCCAGCTTCTGCTTGTCGCCTTTGAGCGTCTGGCTGCCATCGCTTTTCCAGGTGAACAGCACCGGTGGACGCTCCTCGCCCAGCAGGAACTGCTGGTTGCGCGCATCCCAGGTAATCGCTTCGAAAGCTTTGTTCTGGTCTTTCGAGGGGCCAAGGTCGTACTTGGGGAAATTGGCGATGTTCAGCTCACGCGTATCGGCGTCGACCTTGACGATCGACAGCATGTGCAGACGCTCATCGACAATGGCCATCAGGCCGTTTTCCATGATCGTGACGCCTTCCGGGTTGGCCCAGCCCACCAGCGGCATCTTGCGCAGCACATCGCCTTGCAGGGTCAGTTCGACCAGAAACGGGTTCTTGCCCATCACCGAGAACAGGGTTTTGGTCTGCGGGTTGTAGGCCAGATCCGACGCCTCATCCTTCTCCATGCCCGGCAGCGGCTTGGCATCGATGACCACCCGGTAATCCGGCAGCCAGACACTTCCCTTTTGCTCGGCCGGGCTTTCGAAACGCTCCAGTACCCACAGCGCACCGCGATCATCCCAATGCATCAGATACGCCAGCCCATACGCTGCGACGATCACCAGCAATAGCCAGGAATACCAGCGCAGGGCGAAACGTGAGCGGCGAGGGGTTTTGAGCTGAGTTTGAGATGCCATCGAGGGATGCGTTCCGAAAATTCAGGCTATGGGTAATAGCACAAAGAGGCCGGCTCAGACGCCAGAATGACGGAAATTATCCAGACGGGATGTGAAAAAAACGGCAAATGGCGAGATTGTCGTGGTTTGTCCCCGATCTTCGGGTCACCACAAACCAATGCGAGAGCGGGCTTGCTCGCGAAGGCGTCGGATCAGTCGACATCTTCGTTGACTGACAAAATGCTTTCGCGAGCAAGCCCGCTCCCACAGGTTTTTGCAATGTGGCGGTTAGCGCACGCTGCTGGTAAAGCGGCTGGCGCCGACCAGTTCCAGCACGATGTCGTCGCCGACATTCAGCGGGCCAACGCCCACCGGCGTGCCGGTCAGGATCACGTCACCGGCCTGCAGCGAGAAGCAGCCGGCCATGTGCTGGATCATCGGCACGATCGGGTTGAGCATCGCGCTGCTGTTGCCGTCCTGACGGACTTCGCCGTTGATGGTCAGGCGGATGCCGATATCGGTCAGATCAGCAAAGGTGCTGCCCACCACGAACGGGGCAAGCACCGCCGCGCCGTCGAACGACTTGGCGATTTCCCACGGCAGGCCCTTGGATTTGAGCTCGGCCTGCTTGTCGCGCAGGGTCAGATCCAGCGCCGGAGCGAAACCGGAGATCGCATCGAGCACTTCTTCACGACTTGGCTTGGTCGACAGCGGCTTGCCGATCAACACGGCAATTTCCGCTTCGTAATGCACCGAACCGCGCTCGGTCGGAATGCTGAAACCGCCTTCCAGCGACACCACGCAACTGCCCGGCTTGATGAACAGCAACGGCTCGGTAGGCACCGGGTTGTCCAATTCCTTGGCGTGTTCGGCGTAATTACGCCCAATGCACACCACTTTTCCCAGCGGGAAGTGAATACGCGTGCCGTCGACATACTGGTGCTGATAGCTCATTTACCGACTCCTGCCTTCATTGATTCATCAGAGATTGCCAATCAAACCGCGAAAATCTTGCCCGGGTTCATGATGCCGTTCGGGTCGAACACCGCTTTGACCGCTTTCATGTATTCGATTTCGACCGGCGAGCGGCTGTAGGTCAAGTAATCGCGTTTGGTCATGCCCACGCCGTGTTCGGCGGAGATCGAGCCGTTGTACTTCTCGACGGTTTCGAACACCCACTTGTTGACGGTGGCGCATTTGGCGAAGAACTCGTCCTTGCTCAGGCTTTCGGGCTTGAGGATGTTCAGGTGCAGGTTGCCGTCGCCGATGTGGCCGAACCAGACAATTTCAAAGTCCGGATAGTATTCGCCGACAATCGCGTCGATTTCCTGCAAGAACGCCGGCACTTTTGAAACGGTGACCGAGATGTCGTTCTTGTACGGGGTCCAGTGCGAGATGGTTTCGGAGATGTACTCGCGCAGCTTCCACAGGTTCTGCAGCTGGGTTTCGCTCTGGCTCATCACGCCGTCCAGTACCCAGCCCTGCTCGACGCAATGTTCAAAGGTTTCCAGCGCGCTGTTGGCCACTTCTTCAGTGGTCGCTTCAAACTCCAGCAGCGCGTAGAACGGGCAATCGGTTTCAAACGGCGCCGGCACATCACCGCGACCCAGCACTTTGGCCAAGGCCTTGTCGGAGAAGAATTCGAACGCGGTCAGGTCGAGCTTGCCCTGGAAGGCGTGCAACACCGGCATGATCGAGTCGAAATCAGCGGTGCCGAGGACCATCGCCGTGAGGTTTTTCGGCGCACGATCCAGACGCATGGTCGCTTCGACCACAAACCCGAGGGTGCCTTCGGCGCCGATAAACAACTGGCGCAGGTCGTAACCGGTGGCGTTCTTGATCAAATCTTTGTTCAGTTCCAGCACGTCACCTTTGCCGGTGACCACCTTCATGCCGGCAACCCAGTTGCGGGTCATGCCGTAGCGAATGACCTTGATCCCGCCGGCATTGGTGCCGATATTGCCGCCAATCTGGCTGGAACCCGCCGATGCGAAGTCCACCGGGTAATACAGGCCCTTTTCTTCAGCGACGTTCTGCAAATGCTCGGTGACCACGCCCGGCTGACACACGGCGGTGCGGTCAGTGAGGTTCACGTCGAGAATCTGGTTCATGTAATCGAATGACACGACCACTTCGCCGTTGGCGGCCACCGCAGCGGCGGACAGCCCGGTGCGCCCGCCCGAAGGCACCAGCGCAACCTTGTGCGTATTGGCCCAACGGACGATGGCCTGCACCTGTTCGATAGTCTTGGGAAACACGATGGCGCTCGGCGCGGGGGCGAAGTGCTTGGTCCAATCCTTGCCATATGTGTTCAGGGAGTCGGCGTCGGTCAGGACCTTGCCAGGCTCGACCAGGGTCTTCAGTTCATCAATCAGGGCAGGATTGGTCATCGACAGAACTCTCGAACAATTCATGGTCATCCTGAGAACGCTTCACGTCGCAGGAATGAGTGTTTAGCGGGGTCGTTATGCTAGCATACCGACCCCGCCGGCCAGTGCCCAAACGCCTGTTCTGCGGTGACGGCTTTCTTGTCGTCCAGGTCAATGTCTGTTGACCATTTCCTGCCATTTTTCTCCGGGATACAGGTTTACGCAGATGAGCAAGACTTCTCTCGATAAGAGCAAGATCAAGTTCCATCTTCTCGAAGGCGTCCACCAATCGGCTGTCGACGTCCTCAAGGCGGCGGGCTACACCAGCATCGAGTACCTCACAGGTTCTCTGCCGGAAGCCCAGCTCAAGGAAAAGATCGCTGACGCTCACTTCATCGGCATTCGTTCGCGCACCCAACTGACTGAAGAGATCTTCGATCACGCGAAGAAGCTGGTAGCGGTCGGTTGCTTCTGCATCGGCACCAACCAGGTTGACCTGGACGCGGCTCGCGAGCGCGGTATCGCCGTGTTCAACGCGCCGTACTCCAACACTCGCTCCGTGGCCGAGCTGGTGCTGGCCGAAGCGATCCTGCTGCTGCGCGGCATCCCTGAGAAAAACGCGTCCTGCCACCGTGGCGGCTGGATCAAATCCGCAGCCAACTCCTTCGAGATCCGTGGCAAGAAGCTGGGCATCGTCGGCTACGGTTCGATCGGTACTCAGTTGTCGGTTCTGGCCGAAGGCTTGGGGATGCAGGTGTTCTTCTATGACACCGTGACCAAGCTGCCGCTGGGCAACGCGACCCAGGTCGGCAACCTGAACGAGCTGCTGGGCATGTCCGACATCGTGACCCTGCACGTTCCGGAAACCGCTGCGACCCAGTGGATGATCGGCGAGAAGGAAATCCGCGCCATCAAGAAGGGCGGCATTCTGATCAACGCAGCACGCGGCACCGTGGTCAAACTGGACGCCCTGGCGGACGCGATCAAGGACAAGCACCTGATCGGCGCGGCCATCGACGTCTTCCCGGTGGAGCCACGCTCCAACGACGAAGAGTTCGAAAGCCCGCTGCGTGGCCTGGACAACGTGATCCTGACCCCGCACATCGGTGGTTCGACCGCTGAAGCGCAAGCCAACATTGGTCTGGAAGTGGCGGAAAAACTGGTCAAGTACAGCGACAACGGTACGTCCGTTTCGTCGGTGAACTTCCCGGAAGTGGCCCTGCCGGCTCACCCTGGCAAGCACCGCCTGCTGCACATCCACGAGAACATCCCGGGTGTGATGAGCGAGATCAACAAGGTCTTCGCCGAAAACGGTATCAACATCTCCGGTCAGTTCCTGCAGACCAACGAGAAAGTCGGCTACGTGGTGATCGACGTCGACGCCGAGTACTCGGATCTGGCGCAAGAGAAGCTGCAGCACATCAACGGCACTATTCGTAGCCGTGTATTGTTCTGATCCAGCGTTGAGCGACAAAAAAAGGGAGCCTTCGCAGACTGTGTGAAAACACACTGATGGTGGTTTCAAGCAAACGCCCCGACTTGTTCGGGGCGTTGGCTTTTGTGCGGACGGCAGACGAAAAAGGGCGTTTCAGCCCATCAACTGACGTGCGCCGAGCACGTTAATCGCTCTTTTCAGGTTATAGGCGTTCACCGCCAAGGCCATTTCGGCTCTCGCCCCCTCGAGCTGT